>JARYLX010000009.1 GCA_029907415.1 Melioribacter sp. | reverse complement strand
TGGATAATATTCTTTTATTGCTTTGGAAATTTCTACTGCACCAGCATGCAGATATTCTTTTTTTTCTTCGCTCATAGTATATCCTTTGAAAATTTATTCGATTATTATTTCATCTGTAAAAATCCAGGCTTTATCAGGATAACCTGGATGCCATCTTGGGCATGTTTTGATACTCGTTGCTTTAATTTTTACAAACCTTGTTTTAACTGAGTTAATTTGGCAAGTAAAATCTTTTATGAAAGCATGTATTGGCGATTCTAATTCTTTTCTTGTTGCTGAGATTGTATTTGGTATAACTGAAATTGTATTGAAATTATTTCCATCTTTTGAGATACTTATTTCAACTTTTTCTGGTAAAAAAATCCATGAAAAAACATTTTGTAAAAATGCAATACTAATTTTTCTTATGGTTTG
The DNA here is from genome assembly GCA_029907415.1 of Melioribacter sp. Taxonomy (GTDB): domain Bacteria; phylum Bacteroidota; class Ignavibacteria; order Ignavibacteriales; family Melioribacteraceae; genus Rosettibacter; species Rosettibacter primus. Next base: position 21,241 of record JARYLX010000009.1, on the reverse strand, counting down.
ATTTTTTTGGAGGTCAACAATTACTTCCATATCATTTCCTTCATAACCAACCCAGTTAAAAAGATGATCTTCATCTCCTCGCAAACCATCAGTTAATGATTTTTTCCTGTTAGCTGGGTATTTCCAATTTGGTTCAGTCAGAAAAATAACAGGCTTATTTAATGCGATTGGATTATACATTGTCTTTGAAAGAATTGATTTATAACGCGAGATATAAATTTCTGCAGTTAAACCATGTTCATGTATAAATACATTATTTAAGTCTTTTATTGTATTTTCAAATTCATTAAGTAAAGATATTATGAAGGGATTGGTTTCATATTTGTTTTTATTTTTTTTAATCACCAAAATATTATTATCCTTTGCCGTAGCTTTGGCTTGTTCTAGTTCTGCATAAATAAGTGGAAGCCTTGCAATTTTTACTCTTTTAAGAAAATCTTCCTGGTCTTTAACAGTTTTTTCAGCTTCATCAAAAATTTTTTTATATCTTTTCATTAGCTCGGGGGTTAGAAAATAATTCATTTGGACTACTGGATTGCTATAAATCCATAAATCATGACCGGATTTTATTAATTCGTTACGCATTAAGTCTATGTATTCTCTTATGTGCTCCCCTGCCGGTCCGTAATATCCATAAAGAAAATCATTCATTACGGAATCAACATTGGTATTTGGGTCCCATAAAAGTTTGGCAATTAAATAAGTTCTTAATTCTCCAAATTCTGTTGCACAGCGTTTACCAGCACCTTGCTGGAATATCATTTTTATATTATGTTTTACAAATAATTGAATATTTGGTTGAAGAACCTGAAAATTAGGAAATGGACTAATTAAATTTGAAAACTGAACAACATAATCCCATAGAAAAATATTATCTGTGATTTTAGACCATTCTATTAAATCATTTACAAAGCTTGCACTGTTTGGATCAACATCTAGAGGTTTAGTACGATTACATTCTATTGAACACAGCATAATGTTTACATTTTTTTCTGGCTTTATATTTTTAGGTGCTTTTCTGCTGTATTGATAAGCTAATGTGGAAATGATTTTATCCGGAAATTCTCTTGCAATTTTGTTTACAAAATTTATAATAGAACCGGAAGGAGAACCTTCTTGCTCATCAATCTTACTGCATTCAGGGCATTGACAATAAGAGTAATTATCGTTTTGCGATACTGACCATATTTTTGCTTGTGGATTTTCTGTCATTCTTCTTCTTAATTCATTAATTACAATCTTTAGTACTTCCGGGTTGCTTAAACATAATTGTTCACGTACTCGAATATTTCCACGCAAAGCAAAATATTCAGGATGTGAATCAAAATATTTATCTGGAGGAACTAAAGTTTGAAATGTATGAACAAACATTCCCCATTGTTTTTTATCATGAGAATCAACTAACTTGTGCCACCTGCAATATTCATCTTTTGTTGTTTCATAATAATGAATATCTCTGTATTCAAATGCAGGATTTTCCAGAGTATTTATTTGGGGCAATGTAATTGTTGATTGATATGGAATTATTTGAACAGAAGCAGAATACATTCTGCAATTGAGATATTTTTCTAAAAATGAATAAACTGCGTTAAGCGTTCCTTTTTCCTTACCACCAATAAAATATAATTTTTCACCTTCTGTTTTTATTATAAAACCATCATATTTTATTGAAGAATTATCAATGTGAACTGAACGATTGTTTTTGCCAATTATAATTTCCTTTGTCTGCATTGGTTGAGCATCGCTAACAATAGGTATGATAGCACCAGATATTTTTTCAATATATTTTTTTAGTTCTTGAGCAGTAAGAGAATCCCAGTGTGAAGCAGAATCAGAAAGAACAATTTGATATTCGCTTTTACCATTGACAGTAAGATTTAATTTCTCCGTTTGTGCAAATAAAGTTAAGCTAATAAAAAAATAAATTGGAAGTATTTTGTAATTCATTTTTTATATCATAAAAATTATTCTACAATAATTTCATCAATAAATAACCAGGTTTTATCTCCAGCTCCTGGATGCCAATCCGGGCATTTTTTTATATTCTCAGCAAATACTTTTATGTATCTTACTTTTTCATTATTAAATTCTGCAGCAAAATCTTTTATGAGTATTTCAGATGTTTTTTGTGGTATCTCATTAATAATTACTTTTTTGTTATTAAAATTAATTCCATCTTTTGACAGAGATATTTCTACTTTATTAGGCAGGAATATCCACGAGTTTACATTGAGAAAGAATCTTGGTATGATACGATTAATTTCTTTTTCTTCTTTCAAATCTATAATAACTTCAAAATCTTTTCCTTCGAATCCCTGCCATAGACCATCGTGAAAATCATTAGTCCCTCTAATCCCATCAATAAGAGTTTGATTCCCATTTGCTCTGTATCGTGAGTCATATTCATTTAAGTAATTAACATTTCCTTTTAATGCTTTGTGAAGTGCAAATGAGAATTCAATTTTTTTATTTATAAAGTGATTGCCTAAAAATCCTCCAATTGTTACCCTTGTTGATTTATCAATTATAATTGGTTCTTTATAAAGAAAAGAATTTGTATCAGGTAAAGTGCCATTTAGTGTATATCTTATCTGTAAATTTTTTTGATTGGGTGTAATTGTTAAAATGAATTTATTATTTGCATCATCATAATTAATATTATATGTAATTATTTTTGATTCTCTACCGTACTGAATTCCCATTGCAGTTAAATCAGAATAAGTTGCTTGAAGTCTCTGATAAAAATTTTCATAGTTTTTATTTTGTTTAGATGACCAGAAAACTTCTGAGAGAGCTAAAATTCTTGGAAATAGTTTACTATCTACAGTCTCTTGAGGAGCATACTCTGTCCATAAATTTGCTTCTCCACCAATTATATATTTTTTTTCTTTTTCTGTTAATTCTTCTGGAATGGGTTCAAAAGAATAAGCGGTTTGCAAATCAAGATTGTCGGGGTCATAATTTAAATAAGTATAAAAAGTTGGAGAGCAAATTGTGTAATGATTTTGTTTTGCTGCTTCAATAGCTCCTTTATATCCCTGCCATGATTGAACAATTGCTCCTTTAGCTAATCCACCTTCGAGAATTTCATCCCAGCCAATAGCCTTTTTATTTTTTGATTCAAGATAATTTACTATCCTTTGAACGAAATAGCTTTGAAGTTCATGTTCATCTTTAAGTCCTTCTTTTCTCATTCGTTCTTGACATCTTGGACAGGCTTTCCATCTGTCTTTTAAAACTTCATCTCCCCCAATGTGAATATATTTACCTGGGAATAATTCAATTACTTCGTCAAGAATATTCTGTAAAAAATAAAATGTAGAATCTCTACCAGCACAATAAACATCTTTCATAACTCCCCATAAATTTGTCACTTCGAATGGCCCACCAGTACATGAATTTTCCGGATACGAAGCTAATGAGGCAAGGCAATGACCCGGCATTTCAATTTCAGGGACGATATTAATAAATCTGCTTTTTGCATATTGTACAATTTCTTTAATATCTTCTTGTGTGTAGTATCCGCCGTATATTGAGCCATCTGCTTCTTTTCTCCATGCTCCAATCTCAGTTAATTTGGGATATCTCTTGATTTCAATTCGCCAACCTTGATCATCAGTAATATGCCAGTGCAAAGTGTTGAATTTATAATAAGCCAGAATGTCAATGTATCTTTTGATAAAATCTTTTGTCATAAAATGTCGGCTGCAATCTAAATTTAATCCTCGCCATGTAAATCTTGGTTTGTCTTCAATAGTGCAACATTGTAGGTTTACAGTTGAACAATTTTTATTAGCTTTAATTTCTGGAGGGATTAATTGGAAAATTGTTTGCAAACCTCTAAATAATCCAGTAGTTGAATTTGCAATTAGCTTGATTTGATTTCTTGTAATATTAAGTTTATATGCCTCATCATTTTTTATTTTGAATGATTTGTCTAATTCAAAGATAATTTTACTGTCAATAGATCTCTTTGCTGGTTTTGATGATGAAAGTTGAATACCCGTAAATTCTTTTATCTTTTCTATGAAATAATTTTTAAGAAAATCATCTTTACAGATTAGTATAGTTTCTGAAGTCAACGAAAATGAGCCATTTGTTATTTGAACTTTTTCAGGATAGGGTATTAAATTTAATTTAACTTGTGATGCATCAACCTTGATTTGTTGAGTTATAAAGAATAGTAAAAATGTAAATAAAGTTAAAAATTTCATGTCTTATATCCCCATGTATATTTTTAATAAAAATAATCTAAAGAAATTTATTAAATAAGTTTTAAAAAAACATAAAAATTTCTTTGATATTTTGGTTAAAATTCTTTAGAATAGTTGTTATAAAAATATAGTATTTTTTAGTAAAATAAAAACATAATTGTTTTCAATCAAATTCTGTTAAATAAACAAGATATCATAAGTATTATTTGATTTTAATTCAAATTAATTTTGGATTATATGAGTAGCTTGATATGATAATTTAACTTAATTAATAGTTCTCAATAATACAGCAGGTGTTTATGAATATTACATTTTTAGAAATAGTTATTGTAGCACTTTTTTTAAGTATTCTATTTTATGGAGTATATCTCGGAAAGAGATATTTACAAAGTGTTGCAGATTTTTTGTCTGCGGGCAGGTCTGCAGGAAGATATATGATTACAGTTTCTCAAGGAATGGCAGCTATTGGTGCTATTACAATTGTAGGACAGTGGGAAATGAATTATGTAGCTGGTTTTTGTTTGCGTTGGTGGGAATTTTTTATGGCAGTTGTGTTATTAATAATAACAGTAACAGGTTGGGTCATTTATCGCTTCAGGCAAACTCGAGCTCTTACTGTTGCTCAATTTCTTGAAATGCGATACAGCAGAAATTTTAGAATTTTTGCTGGTATTTTAGCTTTTGTATCTGGTTTGCTGAATTTTGGTATATTTCCTGCAGTTAGTGCAAGATTTATAATTTATTACTGCGGACTACCTTTATCTGTTAATATATTAGGAATTGATATTTCTACTTTCCCGCTTGTTATGATAGGATTTTTATCCATTTCGTTATACTTTGTATTTGCAGGTGGACAAATTTCTATTATTATTACTGAGTTTATTCAAGGGGTTTTATCTAATCTTACTTTTCTTGCTATAATTGCTTTTTGCCTCATTATTGTAAGCTGGAATCAAATTTTTGAAGCTGTAAGTACCGTCCCGGAAAACGCTTCTTTAATTAATCCTTACAAAACAAGTGAAGTGCCGGATTTTAATTTCTGGTATTTCTTAATTAATGTTGTTGGTGTCATTTATGGGAAGATGTCTTGGCAAGGTTCACAAGGATTTTATTCATCAGCTAAAAGTGCGCACGAAGCTAAAATGGGAGAAGTTTTAGGTAATTTAAGAGATATTCCAAAATGGCTTTTCCTTGTCTTCATACCTGTTATTGCCTTCACAATTTTACATCATGTTAATTTTCAATCAGTTACTGATAATGTTAATCAAACATTATCTACAATTAATAATGAAGCTGTAAGAAATCAATTAAGAGTTCCACTTGTTCTCTCAGAAATACTTCCTGTTTATTTAAGAGGAGCCTTACTTGCTGTTATGATAATGGCTACAATAGGCACTCATAGCTCTTATATGCATTCATGGGGAAGTATTTTTATTCAAGATGTATTAATGCCCTTTAGAAAAAAATCATTTGCACCTGAACAACACTTAAAAATGTTAAGATATGCTATTCTCGGTGTATGCATTTTTATTTTCTTATTTAGTTTAGTTTTCCCAATGACAGAATATATATTTCTATATTTTGCTATCACAGCTGCAATTTTTGTAGGTGGCTCAGGTGCTGTTATTATTGGAGGACTTTATTGGAAACGTGGTACTACTGCTGCAGCCTGGTGTGCATTGATAATAGGTTCTATTACAGCCGTAACTGGAATAATTTTACAGCAAATTTATCCTAACTTCCCGATAAATGGACAATACTTTTGGGCAATCGCAATGGGTTTATCCTCATTAACTTATATACTTGTCTCTCTACTTGGAAAGAAAAATGAATTTAATATGGATAAAATGCTTCATCGTGGTAAGTATGCAATAAAAGAGGAAACAATCATTGTTAACGAAGTCCCTCTGAAAGGATGGAGAATGCTTGGTATTGGAAAAGAATTTACTAAAGGTGATAAAATTATTTATATAATTTCATATGTATGGACTTTCATCTGGGTTGCAGTTTTTATAGTCGGTACTATTCTAAATTTTGTTAATGACGTTCCAGATTCTGCTTGGATGACATTCTGGAGATATTATGTTCTAATTAACCTGATAGTTTCATTTATGATTATCGTCTGGTTTTCTATTGGTGGACTTAAAGATTTTAAGGATATGTTGAATCGATTGAAAAATATGGTAAGAGACCATCATGATGATGGAACAGTACGATCAGATTTTAAAAATTAAAATAAAGGGAACATTATGAAAGCTAAATTTAGCAAGGTATTTCTTTTCTTAATTGTTTTTTTTGTGAATTCACTTACAAGCGCATCCGATACTTTAGTAATTAAGAAAGGATTAATGATTAAACTGCCATTTTCAAGAAGTAATGTTATTACCCCAAATCCAATTACATCACAAATTGAATTGGGTAAATGGAAAACTCCACAAGTAGGGGATGAAATCAAAATTAAAGATAATGAATCATATAAATGGCAGGAAATTATAGCAGATAACTCAGGTTGGTTTAAAAATGAAGCTCTCAGAAATGCATTTATATTCTTAGAATATAATTCAGACAAAGAACAAATAGTTTTGCTTGAAGCTATGGGTCACGAAAATGTATATGTAAATGGTGTTATTCGTTCTGGAAATCCTTATCGCTTTAAAGATACATATGAAGATTGGGAACCCAGATTTGATTATTCTTTAATTCCTATTCAACTTCATAAAGGGAAAAATGAATTTTTATTTGAGTGCAACCGAGGAGTATTAAAAGCAAAATTACATTTTAATAATCCTGAATTAATTTTTAATGAATATGATTTAACTTTACCTGATATTTTGATTAATGAACCAGTTAATCTTTATGGGGCTATTCCTATAATAAATGCATCAGAAAAATTTTATAAAAATTTGTCAATTAAAATTAGTTCACAAAACTCTAACCCTGTTTATACTTCCATAAAAATTATTAACCCACTATCAATCTATAAAGCACCTTTTCAAATTGTATTACCTCCTCAAAATCAAAAAGGTGAAATAGAATTAAAATTATATTTGGTTGAAAAACAAAATGACAATGAAAAAGTTTTAGCTGAAACAAAAATTAAATTAAGAGTATTGTTGCCTGAAGATACTCATAAAGAAACTTTCATAAGTAAGCTTGATGGGAGTGTTCAATATTATGCAGTTAATCCCCCGGAAAATTTGAAATCAAAACCAGCTTTATTTTTAAGTTTACATGGCGCCGGTGTTGAAGCTATTAATCAGGCAAATTCTTATGGACATAAAAATTGGGGGTATATAGTAGCTCCAACTAATCGCAGACCTTATGGATTCAACTGGGAAAATTGGGGTAGAATTGATGCTCTCGAAGTTTTAGATATTGCAATGAAAAAATTTAACATTGATGAAAATAGAGTATATTTAACCGGTCACTCAATGGGTGGACATGGCACATGGCACCTTGGAATTAATTATCCGGATAAATTTGCTGCAATTGGTCCAAGTGCAGGATGGATAAGCATTTGGTCATATAGAATTAGAAGTTTGGTTGACACTACAAAAGTTAAAGAAATGCTATTAAGATCAGCACGTCAAAGCGATACATATAAATTTGCAGAGAATTTAAATCAAAATGGAATTTACATTATTCACGGCGATGCTGATGATAATGTTCCTATTTCACAAGCACAATCAATGGTAGATGTGTTATCGAAATTTCATAAGGATTTTCAATTTCACATTGAAAAAGGAGCAGGTCACTGGTGGGACAATTCTGATGAAAGTGGTGCCAATTGTGTCGACTGGCTTCCAATGTTCGATTTCTTTTCGCGTCATTCTATTCCTTCAAAAGAAAGAGTAAAATCAATTAACTATGTTACATCTAATTTAGCAATATCTTCTAAGAATAATTGGATTGAAATTATTAATCAGAAAGTTCAACAGGACGAAAGCAGAATTGATATAAAACTTGAATTCGGGAAAAGAAAATTTATCGGTACTACAAAAAATATTGAACTATTGGGTTTGGACGTTTCAATGTTACCTAATGATAAAACATTTTCAGTTGAACTTGATAATCAACATATAAAAGACATAAAAGTACCTGAATCAAGAAAAATTTACTTAAAAAATCAGAATAATGAATGGAGGCTTTATGAAGAACCTTCTAAGAAAAATAAAAATCCTGAAAGATGTGGTAATATTCGAGAAGTATTAAATAATGATGTAATTTTTGTTTATGGCACACATGGCAATAAAGAAGAAAATAAGTGGGCATATGAAAAAGCAAGATATGACGCAGAAAAACTATGGTATCAAGGAAATGCTTCAATTGAATTAATTAAAGATGACGATTTCAAATTAGAAGAATATAAGAATAGAAATGTTGTTTTATTTGGAAATGCAAATACTAACTCTGCATGGAAACTTTTATTTGAGGATAGTCCAATTCAAATTATGAATGGTAAACTCAAAATTGGAGACAGGGAATACAAAGGAAAAAATTTTGCTTGTTTGATTATTCGCCCACGAAAAGACAGTGACATTGCAAGTGTTGCTGCAATTTCCGGGACAGGAATTAAAGGTATGAGAATTTCAAATTTTGCTGCATATCATCATCCATATATCAATTTGCCGGATGTTGTTATTTATGATGATAATATTGTAAAATCTGATGATGATGGAGTTAAATTCATTGGATATTTTGGTAATGATTGGAAATTGGAAAGCGGTGAATTCATAAATAAATTTTAGGAATATTATGAATAAAATAAAATTAGTTATAGGCTTTGTCCTAATAATAACGTTAATAACTTTTGCTCAAAATAAACTAACTGATTATGTTAATCCGTTTATTGGCACTGGAGGGCATGGTCATACTTTTCCTGGAGCATCTATGCCCTTTGGAATGGTTCAATTAAGTCCTGATACAGACACTGATGGCTGGGATTGGTGTTCAGGGTATCATTATTCTGATAGTTCAATTATTGGATTCAGTCATACTCATTTAAGTGGAACAGGTTGTGGCGATTACGGAGATATTCTTTTTATGCCAATTACGGGTGAATTAAAAACTCAACCAGGTTCAAAAGAAAATCCAGATTCAGGTTATCGTTCAAGGTTCAAACATAGCAAAGAATTTGCAAAACCCGGCTACTATTCTGTTTTTTTGGAAGATTATAAAATAAAAGTAGAATTAACTGCTTCAGTTCGTGCTGGGTTTCATAAATATACTTTCCCAAAATCAGAAAAATCTTATATACTAATTGACCTTGAACATGGAATTCAGGATAAAGTAATTGATTCTAAAATTGAGATAATCAATAATACTACAATTCAAGGTTATAGAAGGTCAAATGGCTGGGCAAAAGACCATACTGTTTATTTTTATGCTGAATTCTCCAAACCATTTATTTCATACGGAATTGTAAATAATCAAAATATTGATAATGATATAAAAGTAATCAATAGCAAAAATCTAAAAGCATTTTTTGAATACAAAACAAAATCAAATGAAATAATATTTGTTAAAGTTGGTATCTCTCATACAAGTCTTGAAGGAGCAAAGAAAAATTTATTAACCGAAATTCCTCACTGGGATTTTGAAGCTGTAAGAAAAAATGCGGATAATGAGTGGAACAAACAGCTTTCATTAATTTTAGTGGATGATAAAAACGTTACTAAGAAAAAAATTTTTTATACGGCATTATATCATTCATTTTTAAGTCCCAATATTTTTTCAGATGTTGATGGACAATACATAGGGATGGATGGCAAGGTTCATATTGCAAAAGATTTTACAATGTATACAGTATTTTCTTTGTGGGATACTTTTCGTGCTTTGCATCCTTTATTAACAATTATTGATGCAAAAAGAAATGAGGATATGATAAAATCATTAATTGCAAAATATGAAGAAAGTGGTTTGCTTCCTGTTTGGGAATTAGCTTCAAATGAAACCGGCACCATGATTGGTTATCATTCAGTTCCAGTTATTGTTGATGCCTATATGAAAGGAATAAGAAATTTTGATGTAAATAAAGCATATGAAGCAATGAAAAAGAGCTCAATGCAAAATATAAATGGTTTAGATTATTTTAGAGAAATGGGTTATATACCTTCAGACGTTGAACATGAAAGTGTGTCTAAGACACTTGAATATGCTTATGATGATTGGTGTATTGCTCAAATGGCTAAACAATTGGGGAAAGAGGAAGATTATAAATACTATCTTGAAAGATCAAAATATTATTTAAACTTATTTGACCCCTCAACAAACTTTTTTAGACCAAAGAAAAATGGGAAATGGATAGAACCATTTGACCCATACATGGTTAGCAGAGATTTTACTGAAGCAAACGCATGGCAATATTGTTTCTTTGTACCCCATGATATAAGTAATTTAATAAGTGTAATGGGTGGTTATGATTCATTTGAGAAAAAACTGGATGACCTCTTTAGCGCAGAAACTAAATTATATGGGAAATATCAGCCGGATATATCAGGTTTGATTGGTCAATATGCACATGGAAATGAACCAAGTCACCACATAGCTTATCTATATAATTTTGTTGGCAAACCATGGAAAACTCAAAGAATTGTTCATAAAATTTTAAATTCATTTTATACTGACAAACCTGATGGATTAATAGGTAATGAAGATTGTGGGCAAATGTCTGCCTGGTATATTTTTAGTTCACTTGGTTTTTATCCAGTATGTCCAGGTGATAATAATTATATAATTGGTACTCCGAATTTTAAGAAAGTAAGAATAAAAGTTAGTGATGAAAAATATTTTACAATAACAGCAAAAAATTTAACCGATGAAAATTACTATATTCGTAAAGTTTTTTTAAATAATAGTAATTATTTTTATTCATACATAAAACATGCAGATATTATTAACGGTGGGGACATTATATTTGAAATGAATTCCAAACCTACAGATTGGGCTTCGAATAAAAATTACTGTCCAGTTACTTCTGTTGATTATGATTATCTGATTATACCATATTTATCAAGTGGCAATAAAATTTTCAGAGACTCAACAGTTGTAAATTTAGCAACAATAGATAACAGTGAAATTTATTATTCGTTGGATAATTCCAATCCTGAATCAAATGGATTGATGTTTAATAAACCAATAACAATTAAAAATTCTATCACTCTAAAATTTGTTAGTTATAGAAATAAAAAATTTAGTAAAACTGTAACCAGTTCATTTTATAAAATTCCGGATAATTGGGAAATAAAATACAATACAGAATTTAGTCCTTCATATACTGGAGGTGGGCATTGGGGATTAATTGATGGAATTAAAGGAACAGAAAATTTTAATTCTGATGCATGGCAGGGTTATGAAGGGGTAGATTTAGATGTCGTGATAGACTTAGGTAAAATTATGGATGTTAGTTATATCAATTCATCATATTTACAAAAAGTAGGTTCGTGGATATTTTTTCCATCGAAAGTGGAATACTATATTTCAGATGAAGGAAGTAAATTTTCGAAGATTTATGAGTTAAGGATCAATAATGATGAACAAAATATCAATGATGGAATTAAAAATGTAGAAGCAAAATTTGAAAAAGTAAAAATTAGGTTTATTCGCGTTTACGCAAAAAATATTGGTATTTGTCCCCCATGGCATATTGGAGCTGGCAAAAAAGCATGGCTTTTTATTGATGAAATAATTATAAAATAAATTTATTGAAGGTGTAAAATGAGAAGCAGGAAATTACTTTCACTTCATGCGAGGGTTGTGAAAGATATCAATGAACAACTAGTTCTGAAATTAATTCAAGAACATGATATTATTGCTAGTTCTGATTTAACAAAAATTACAGGAATGAGACCTTCAACAATTTTTAATATTCTTAACAGTTTATCAGCCAAATCCTTTGTTACATTTTACGGTAAAGGAGATTCCACAGTAAAAGGCGGTAAGAAACCATATTTATGGACATTAAATAAAGATGCTGCTTATGTTATTGGACTTGATATTGAAGTGGGAGAAATGTTTCTTGTAATCCTGAACTTTAAAGGTGATGTTGTATCAAAGAAAACAATCAGACAGCAAACCGGGAATACTGTAGATGAATTAGCTAATAATATTATAGATGCTGTAAATAAAATTATTCAAGAAAATAATCTGGAACATCAGAAAATATTAGGATTGGGAATAGCCTTTGCAGGTATTGTAGATTGTTATAATGGTGTTGTGATGATGTCGAGTATTTTACCAGAATTAAATTTCAATTTACTCGAACGATTGAAACAATTTCCTTTCCCGATTCAAATAGAAAACAATGCGAATGCAGTTGCAATAGGTTATAAGCTCAAAAATAGTAAACAAACTAAAAGAAATTATCTTGTTGTGTTAATTGAGATTGACCAGAATGTAAGTGGACTCGGGATTGGGATTGTGATTAATGGAGAATTGTATAGAGGTTCCTCTTTTTGTGCAGGGGAACTTTATCCTCATTTACCAACATTGCGCGAATTTCTTACAACATATAAAAGTAGATTTGTAGAGGGAGAATATTTAAAGAATTATATTACTTCAATAGATGATATTAATATTGAATTTCTTGTTCAGGCAGCAAAACAAGGAGATAAAATTGCTAATCTTATTTTTTCTAAAATCGGAAGTATTATTGGACAGACTATTGCTCCAGCTGTAGCTTTACTAAATCCAGATTCCTTAATTCTGACCGGCGTAATTTCAGAATTAGAAGATGTAATAATAGAAGCTGTACGAAAAGAAATAGAAATGAGAGTAATACCAATTACTAATGACTCACTTGATATTATTGTAGATAATTATCATCAATATTCTGTAGCAGTTGGCGCAGCAGCGTTAATATTAGAAAATTTCTTTAAAGTTGGTGTTGTTAAACAATAGAAATAATTTTCTAATAAATTCACACTCTTATACACCTTAACTTCTTTAGAGGTCGATAATGGCACATCTAAACTTCTACGATTTTGCAATTATTATTTTTTATTTCATTGTAGTTTTTTTAATTGCATTTTATTATTCGAAAAAAGCAGGGCAATCAACTTCAAATTTCTTTTTATCAGGCAGAAATTTGCCATGGTATATTGCTGGAACTGCTATGGTTGCCACAACTTTTGCTGCGGATACTCCATTGGCTGTTACAGAACTTGTTGCAAAAAATGGAATCTCCGGAAACTGGTTATGGTGGAATATGGCTATAGGAAGTATGCTAACAGTTTTTTTCTTTGCAAGATTGTGGCGACGTGCAGGTATAATGACTGATTTGGAATTTATAGAATTAAGATATTCAGGTAAAGCAGCTTCATTCTTAAGAGGATTCAGAGCAATTTATTTAGGTTTGTTCATGAATGCCATTGTTCTTGGATGGGTAAATAAAGCTATGGAAAAAATATTTAGTGTTGTATTTCCAGATTATAATGCTTTTACATTGGTTATAATTTGTGCTTTTATTATTGCTGTTTATACATCTGCTTCTGGATTACTAGGAACTTCAAGAACAGATAGTTTTCAATTTATTTTTGCAATGGCTGGTTGTATCATTCTTGCTGTTATTGTAATTAATTTGCCCGAAGTTAATGGATTAAAAGGATTGGTAAAAAATCTTTCACCACAAACTTTATCATTTCTTCCAAGAATAGAAAATTTAAATATCAGTCAAATGCAAACAAATGTTCTTTCAATTTCATTATGGTCTTTTTTGGCATATGTTGGTTTGCAATGGTGGTCAAGCTGGTATCCTGGAGCTGACCCGGGAGGCGGGGGATATATTGCTCAAAGAATGATGTCTGCAAAAAATGAGAAACACAGTCTACTTGCAACTCTCTGGTTCACAATAGCTCATTATGCAATTAGACCCTGGCCGTGGATTTTAGTTGCTTTAGCAGCATTAATTATATTACCTCATTCTCAAAGTTTAGATTCATTAAAAAAAGAAAATCCAGCCTTATTTAATAAATGCGAAGAAGTTTTTAATAATAAACAACTTCTTAATTCAGATGATATTATTATTCGTTCAAATGAATTCAAGGAATTTTATGATAAATATGAAAATACTGTAGACCCTGGAATAATGTATCCAAAGTTAATGGTAAGATATTTACCAAATGGTTTGCTTGGACTTCTAATTGCTGTTTTTTTAGCAGCTTATATGTCAACAGTAGCTTCTCAATTAAACTGGGGTACTTCTTATATTATCAATGATTTCTATAGAAGATTCATTAATAAAAATGCTGATGAGAAACATTATGTAATAGTCTCGAGAATTGGAATAATTTTAATGACAATATTTTCATTAATTCTTACAAAATATTTTTTAACTACTATATCAGGTGCGTGGATTTTTATTTTAAATACAAGTGCAGGTCTGGGGGGAGTACTAATTTTACGCTGGTATTGGTGGAGAATAAATGCATGGTCCGAAATTTCTGCTATGATTGCTCCAGTTATTATTTATCCTTTCGCAGTTTATGTGTTGCATCTGGAATCACCATTAACACTTTATCCAATTGTACTGGGAACAACATTAGTCTGGATAATAGTAACTTATCTTACAAAACCTGTTGATGAAAATAAACTAATTGAATTTAATAATAAAATTCAATCAGGTGGTATAGGCTGGAAAAAATTTTCTAAAAGTAACCCGGCAAAAATTTTTATTTATTTATTCATTAATTGGTTTTTAGGAATTATCTTGGTTTACTCCTTTTTGTTTGGTATAGGTGAATTAATTTTTACTGAGTATGTAAAAGGCATAGTATTATTAATATTAAGTATTGTATCACTTATTGTGATTTTAATTAATCTAAAGAAAATTGGATTTGAAAAAATTATTAAGTGAAGTTATTAACAATGATTTATTCCTTTATCATTAAGAATTAGATTACAATGTTTATTCTTTGATAAAGATTCTTATAAGCCGAGAATTATTAAGCACGACTTTGCAAAATTGATGACTGGTGAAAAGTAAACTCCAAAAAACACTACAGCAAAAGCTAATATAGATACTAATAATTTATTTCCAGTTGACGGAATAATTACAGGTGTATTTTCATCAGCTTTTACCAAATACATGTGTTTTAATACTCGAATGTAATAATAGAGCGAAACAACTGTATTAAGAAGTGCAATTACTGCCACAGCAATCATTTTAGCATCTACAAGAGCAATGAAAAGATACAACTTACCGATAAATCCTACCGTTGGTGGAATACCTGTCAATGAAACGAGAAAGATTGCTAAGGAAACTGAGATTAGAGGTGATGTATATCCAAGTCCATTATAATCATCAATTTCTTCGGAACCAATTTGATTTGAAATAAGCATTACTACAAAAAATGCACCAAGATTCATTATTAAATAGAATACAAAATAAATTAATATTGCCATCAATCCTTGATTTGAAAAAACAACCAGACCAAGTAAAATATATCCAGCATGAGCTATACTTGAATAAGCAAGCATTCTTTTTAGATTATCCTGCCAAAGAGCTGAAAAATTTCCAAGTGTCATAGTTAAAATAGAAATTACGATTAATACAGATTTCCAGTCGAATACATCAATTAAGTTCCAGAAGCCATCTGAATTTACAAACGATACAAATGTTGTCTTTATAAATCTAATTAAGAGTGCAAAACCTGCAGCTTTGCTTGCAATTGAAAGATATGCTGTAATTG
This sequence comes from Melioribacter sp., assembly GCA_029907415.1. Classification (GTDB taxonomy): domain Bacteria; phylum Bacteroidota; class Ignavibacteria; order Ignavibacteriales; family Melioribacteraceae; genus Rosettibacter; species Rosettibacter primus. The sequence goes on along the minus strand of JARYLX010000009.1, from coordinate 5,340 downwards.
TAATTGGAGCACCTTCATAAACATCTGGTGTCCAGAAATGAAATGGTGCTGAAGAAATTTTATAACCAATTCCTGCAAAAATTAAAATTACTGCAAATGAGAGTGTGAATAAATTGATATTGGGAGCTTGAATTAACGAATTTATGATGTAAAGATTTGTACTTCCTGTAAGTCCATAAATCAAAGAAATTCCAAATAGCATTAATCCAGATGATACAGCTCCATAAATTAAATATTTTAATGCAGCTTCACTGTTTCTATCTCTTAATTTGATGAAACCTGCAAGAACATAAGATGAGAGAGAAAGTAATTCCATTGAGAGGTAAATTAAAATTAAGTCGGAAGCAGAAATCATGAAGAACATTCCAATCATCATCCCATAAATCAAAGCATAATATTCACCAATTCTATCTTGAGTATTTTTAATTTCTAATGAAGAATATGAAAAAAATACAACAAGAAGTGATGATATTACAACTATAACTTTAAAGAATGAACCAAATGAATCAATTGCAATCATTCCATAATTTCTTAGGGAATTAATTGATTGGCTGAAAGCAAAGCCATTATCATAGAATTGATTTATTAAAATAAGCCCTGTTATAAAAATACCTGTTCCAGCTACGTATGGAATGATTGATTTATTTTTATGAAAAATTAAATCTGATAAAATTAGTATTACAAGAAAAACAGTTAGAACAATTTCCGGTAAAATTAAATTTAGTGATTGAATTAAATTTGTCTGTTCCATTAAAACTTACAATCCATTTTTAATTAAATATTATTGACCATTAAAAAGAAAACTTACAAGTGTATTTACAGATGTATTCATAATATTCAACATTGCAGAAGGATAAACTCCAAGGAAAATTATAATTGCAGAAAGAGGAGCAAACATAGCATATTCTCTAAATTCAAGGTCTTTTAACGAAGCCCATTTTTCATTTAATGGTCCAAAGAAAATTCTTTGTAATGTCCATAGCATATAACCAGCACCTAAGAGAATTCCAAGAGTGGAAATTATTGTAATGATTCTAATATTTGTAACTCCGAATGCACCAACAAAAACAAGAGCTTCTGAAATAAATCCACTTAAACTTGGAAGTCCTATTGCAGCAAAGAAAGCAACTGTGACAAATCCTGTATAAACAGGCATTTGTGCTGCCAATCCACCAAAGTCATTTAAACCTCTTGTATGAGCTCTGTCGTAAATTACACCAACAATTAAGAAGAGCATTGCAGTAATTGTCCCGTGATTAAACATCTGAAAAATAGCACCGGTAATTCCAGTAGAAGATAATGAAGCCATTCCTAACAAAACATAACCCATGTGAGAAACAGAAGAATAAGCAATTAACTTTTTAAAATCTTTTTGAGCTAGAGCTACAAGAGCACCATAAATAATGTTTATCATACCGAATAATGCAATCCACCACATTAATTGTCTGGTAATTTCTGGAAAGATTGGATAACTTATTCTAAGAATTCCATACGTCCCCATCTTTAACAATACGCCAGCAAGAATTACAGAAATTGGAGTTGGCGCTTCAACATGTGCATCAGGCAGCCATGTGTGGAAAGGGAACATTGGAATTTTAATTGCAAATCCAACAAACAATGCTAAATAAGCAATGAATCTTAAGTTATGTGGATTTAATGGTGAAAGAATTCCATCCTGCAAATAATTGTCAGGGTTCATTAATTGAAGCATGTTAAAAGTGAAAACTTTTGTGCCATCACTTAATGTTTCTGTTGCGCTGAAGTACAAACCAATCATTACAAGAAGAATGAAAACGCTTCCAAATAAAGTATAAATAAAGAATTTAATTGCTGCATATTCTTTCCGTGGACCACCCCAAATGCCAATCAAGAAATACATTGGCAAAAGCATTAATTCCCAGAAGATATAGAAAAGGAAGAAATCTAAAGCAACAAAAACTCCCATCATTCCAGTATCAAGTAAAAGGAATAATGCAAAATAACCTTTTATTGATTTTTCAATATTCCATGAAGATATTGTTGCTATAAAAGAAATTATTGCAGTAAGTAAAACCATTGGCATACTAATGCCATCAATACCTAAGAAGTAATCAACTTTTACTGTGCCTAACCAAGATATTCCTGTAATCTCAATCCATCTAAATTTTTCAATGAATTGAAAAGAATTTTCTTCGTAAACTCCTGCAGCTGAGTAATTATAATTTGCTAATAGAATAATTGCTAAAATAACCTGAATAGCTGTGATTATTAAAGTGGTATATTTAATACTATTTTGCTGTTCTTTGGGCAGAATTAAAACAATTATCATTCCCAGAATTGGGAGGAAAGTAATTAAAGAAAGTATCGGAAAACCACTCATATATTCAACCTATTTTTAATTTTTGACAAAGAATTTTATAAATCTACAATTAATCAAAACGGTTTAAAGATTAATAAAAGAATTATTACAGAAAAAACAACAAATACAACATAAGTTTGCACTTTGCCAGTTTGTAATTTTTTAAGAGAAAATCCTACAAATCCACTAAAGAATGCTGAAAAGTTTACCATACCATCAACAACATAAGTATCAAATAATCCGCTCAACTTTGAAAAAGATTTTGTAATCCATGCAGAACCGTTAACAATTCCATCAATAATATTATTATCAAACCATGCTAAAACTTTACTGAAGTTTAGAGTTTGCCCAACTGCAGTTGCATCATATAATTCATCGATATACCATTTATTAAGTGAAAAATTGTAAAGTGGTTTTATTTTTTCTGTTAACTTTTCAATATTAACTTTTTTCCATTGATAAAACATAAATGCCAAAAGAATTCCTAAGCCTGCAACTGTAATCGACAACATCATAGCAGGGTAATGAGCCCAGTGTAATGTTTCTGTGTAAAGAACTGAATGAATTATTTCTCCATGAATATTTTCTTTGTGTGAACTTGATTTCATAAAATCAAATCTTGTAGATGCTGGAGTTACTTGTTCTGGAGTCTTAACCCAATTTTTAAGAAACCAGCCATCGTCTGGAGATAACGGATTTGGAGTATAGAAAATAAAAATTGATAATGCTGCAAGTATAATTAAAGGAGCAATCATTACAAAGGGAGATTCATGAGCATGTTCAAATTTATGATGGTCTCTCGGTTCGCCATGAAAAGTTAATATTAATAATCTGAACATATAGAATGCTGTTAAAGCAGCAACAGTAAATCCAATTGCTGGAATTAACCAATGTCCTGTAAGTTTGCCAAAAGCAAGTGTCCCGGCAAGAATTCCGTCTTTACTAAGAAATCCTGACGTTAATGGAATACCAGAAATTGCTAATGTAGAAATTAGGAATGTAATGTATGTAACAGGCATTTTCTTTCTTAAACCGCCCATGTTGCGAATATCCTGTTCATGATGCATTGAATGGATAACCGAACCCGAGCCAAGAAATAAACATGCTTTAAAGAATGCGTGTGTAACAAGATGAAAAAATGCAAATACATAAGCACCAACACCTAAGGACATAATCATATATCCAAGCTGGGATACAGTTGAATAAGCCAATACTTTTTTAATATCATTTTGTGTAATTGCAATTGTAGCTGCGACAAGAGAAGTAACTGCCCCAATAATTGCAATTACGAGCATTGCATCAGCAGTAAGCATTACAAAAATTCTTGTAACAAGATAAACTCCGGCAGCAACCATTGTAGCTGCATGTATCAATGCGCTGACTGGAGTAGGACCTTCCATAGCATCAGGCAACCAGACATGTAATGGGAATTGAGCAGATTTACCAACAGCACCCATAAACACTAAAATCCCTGCAGCAGTAAGCCATGTTTCGCTTCCAAAAGGCAGATTTCCAATTGATATTTGATGAAATATTGTGTCGAATGTAAAAGTTTTGTAATTGGTAAATAAAATTAAAATTCCGATAAACATGCCGACATCACCGACGCGGTTAACAATAAATGCTTTTTTTGAAGCATCGGCTGCAGATTTTTTTTCAAACCAGAATCCAATTAATAAATATGATGATAATCCAACCAATTCCCAGAAAATATACATCATCAATAAATTATGAGTAAGAACAATTCCAAGCATTGAAAATGTAAATAATCCCAGATAAGCAAAATATCTTGTATACCTTTTATCACCTCGCATGTATTCAATTGAATATAGATGAACCAGAGCACTAATTAGATTTACTACAAAAAGCATTATAGCTGTAATGTTATCAATCTTGATTCCTAATTCAATATTAACGGTTCCGATATCAGGAGCATTATTTAAAATAAACCATGTTAATGATGAAACAATGTCTTTATTGAAATAAGTTAATTTCGAGTAGAGTATAAAAATAGAAATTATGAGAGCAATAAAAAGAATGTATACTTCGAGAAGATATAATTTAGGAAATCTTTTGCCAAAGAAAATTAGAATTGCGAAACCAAGTACAGGTAGAAAAAGATTAATTATTGAAAGTGTAATTAGTAAGTTTTCAGTCATAGAACTATTCTTTTAGTTTATCAATTTCATCAACATTGACATTTGAAAAAGTTTTATAAATATTTAGAACAATTGCTAGAGCAATAGCAGCTTCGGCTGCAGCAAGAATAATTACAAACAAGGCAATAATTTGACCACTAAATCCGAAGTTGCCATATCTTGCAAAAGCGACAAAATTAATATTTGCTGAATTTAGAATTAGTTCGATTCCCATTAGAACCATTACAGCATTTTTTCGTGTAATAATTCCATATATTCCTAATGAGAATAATATTGCACTAATTATTAAAAAATGAGTTAAGCCAACATTAATTGTCATAATTCACAAATTTATTATTAATCAATTTTTTCTTCTTCTTTTCTTGCAATGGAGGCAGCGCCTATTAAAGCAACAAGCAGCAGTACTCCAAGCAATTCAAAAATTAAGATATAGTCGGTTATTAAGAGATTGCCAAGATTTTTTATTGTAGTAATTGGAATTTCAGCTGGCTGAGTTTTCCAGTTAGTCCAAATCATAACAGCCCAGAGAACACCAAGCAATAATCCAACACCAATTGCAGCTGGTAAAAGATGAATTGTTCCTGTTCGAATATCTACACTTGTAATTTTATTTGTAAGCATAACACCAAAAAGAAGTAGAATAAGGATTCCACCTACATAAATCATAATTTGAACAACAGCAAGGAAATCGGCCCCTAATAAAACATAGATTCCTGAAATTCCAAATAAAGTTAACAAAAGACTATAAGCTGAATAAACAATATTTTTTGTTGTTACAACTATAACTGCTGATATTATTGTTATTAATGCAAACAAATAAAAAATTACATCGAAATAAGTCAT
>JARYLX010000099.1 GCA_029907415.1 Melioribacter sp. | reverse complement strand
AGATGAAAATTTTTTATTGCTCGGTTCATATTTTTTTTCTGATGTTGCACCAACCAATGCTGCAAGCTGTCCACCTGCAGATTGTCCCATTAAAACAATTTTATTAGTGTCAATATTATATTTTTTAGAATTTTCCTTTAGGAACAATATTGCTTGTTTAATATCATAAACTGAAGTTGGAAACAAAGCTTCGGTTGAAAGTCGATATTCAACTGTTGCAGTAATAAAATTTTTTGAAGCTAACTCAGAAGCAATAGGCCATTCCATTTCTTTATGACCCGAACGCCATCCACCACCGTGAATTATAATAATGCAGGGAAGTTTATTATCAATAATTCTAGGCATAAATAAATCAAGCTGCAGCTTACGTTTGCCCTCTTTGTAATAAACTATATTTTTTATTGATACTACATTTTCGTTCACTTTAGCAGGTTTAACAAATGGATAATCATTTTTTAATTTTTCATATGCTGAATAAATTGTAAATGAAGTATCTTGATTAACTTTATTTTGCGCATTAGGAATTGAATATAAAAGAAATAAAAGCAACCATACTTTTTTCATTTTTACTACCTCTTAAAATAAATTTAAGGGCTGTTCCAAATATTTGAACAGCCCTTAAGATGAGATTTTTACTTTAATAAAATCATTTTTTTTGCTTTTACAAAATCATCTGTTATAAGTTGATAGAAATAAACCCCGCTTGTTAGCATTGATGCATTGAATTGAATCTTATAGTATCCAGGATTTTGAAATTCATCAACAAGTGTAGCAACTTTTTGACCTACAATATTATAAACAATAAGTTTAACTTTCCCTGCTTTTGGCAATGTATAATTGATTGTGGTAGATGGATTAAAAGGATTAGGATAATTTTGAGATAAAGAATAATCAGCAGGAATTTCTTTAATATTAACTTCTCTTTCTTCTACAGAAGTGATAATATCTGGCATCCAATTGTATCCAAAATTTGGATTCGTATTTTTAGAGAAAATATTCTGAAGTGTATACTCTTTGGCTTCTTCATCAGTTAATTGTCTTGATATCGAAGTTAATCTTTTTGAAATATCAGAACCTGGTCCATAGCATTTATATTCTGCATAGAGTGCTGGAGTAACATTCCATGTTGACCATCCAGCTGGATTAAGAGATGCAGGTTCATAACAATTTATAAATACTGTTCTTGGTTTTGCTTGCCATGGTCTTCCAAGAAAAAAAGATGTTATTCTTCTGCCATCAAAACCAATTGAGTCGGCTGTAATTTTACAATCTCTGAACACATAACCAAATTTTGATTCTGCATCAGTGCTTGCAGCAGTTAATGTTCCTCCTTCTCTATTAATATGAATTTCACATGAATCAAATACAACTATATCTCTTCCGAAAATAAAATCAACTGAACCTTCAATGTAACAATTTTTCATATAAATTCTTCCAGCACCTCTGCCGCCCCATGTATAATAAGTATCCTGATAACCAAGAAGGCGACAATTAAAATACTGCTGTCTATCACCATTAACTCTTAATGCAACTGCTTGTTCACTGCTTCCGTGAGTTCCATCATTTTTAATTGTATTCTGGAAAGTAATATTCATTGCAGTAAAATCATCAGCATCAATAGCAACACTGTAAGAGCCTGAGGTTCCCAAGTTATTTTTGCCGGCATAATCATCATATGTAAGTATTGTACTATCTCTGTCCTCACCTTTTAATATTACATTTGTTTTAGTAGATGACAAAAGTAATTTTTCGTAATAAACTCCTTTTTTAACATAAATTGTATATGGTCCTGTATAATAATCCGGAACATCATTAAACGCTGCTTGTACAGATGTGTAATCCCCTGTTCCATCTTTTGCAACCACTTTTGTTACAGGGGGCATCATTTCTTGAGTTTTAAATGAAAATTCTTCTCCATATCCAGTTCCTTTACTATTTGTGGCATATGCACGAACATAATAAGTTGTATTGGGTTCTAATGGATATAAAATACTGGTAAATTTTCCTAATCCTTTTTCATTTTCAGTTTTAAAATCATTAATTGTAGGATTTCCTGTTTTATTCCAGCAAACACCTCTTACAATTACAGTATCACCACCCCAGCTTATAACTTCTCCTCCGCTTACTGCTGTTTTAGCTAAAATACTTGTTACAATATTTGTAGTAACAATAGGAACCGTCAGTGAATCAAGAGTAGAAAATTCTATCTGTTCACCATAAGAAATTCCAGCATCATTAATAGCGTAAGCACGAACAAAATATTTTGTACCTGGAGTTAATCCTGTCATTTTACTCTTGAAAGTACCAGAACCGCTCCCGTCATTAGTTTTATTATCTGATATTGTTGGACTTCCAGTAGTATTCCAGCAAACACCCCTTGAGGTAACAATTGCACCTCCATCATTTGGAATATTTCCGCCACTTGTTGCAAAAGTAGTTGAAATATCTGTCACGGCATTAGTAATTACAGCTGGGGGGTCTGCTGTAACACCAAGAACATTTCCAATTATTTGAACACTATCTACAGCAATTAATTTTGCCCATCCTTCTGCTTTTGTATTATGCGGATAAATTCTCAAATAGAATTTTTCTCCTGTATTAACTGTTTCTTCAAGCTTTGCACCATACTTATCAACTTTGTTCCCAACTAAAGAAGTATCTTTTATCAATAATGTTTTTGTTGCAAAAGTAGAATCTTTAGAATAATACACTGCTGCTCTTAAATTACTTGAAAACCATCCTCCCATATATAGAGAAACAGAATCAACATAAAAAGTTCCACCGTGTTTTGGTTTAGCGGTATACTGTATATAAAGTGTGTCTGTTGGATTAGGTTCAGCATACCATGCCTTCGAAACAGTTTGAATTGCACCGCATTTCAAATTATTACCTTTTGTATCCTGTAATTGAGTTGTTCCATAAAATTTCATAGTTGGACTGTATTTAACAGGTTCTGCTAAAATTGGTCCAGTAGTTTCATATTCTTCACCTGTTTCATAAGGCCACAAAACCTTTGATGCAACTGGACTGCCTTCAACTTCGCCCGCAATTACAATATTCTGCAGACACAAATATTTTCCTGTAGACACTGTTGAACTTTCGTGCCATGGGTAAAATCTCAAGTAAAATGTTTCACCTGATTTTACTGCAATGTTCTGGTCAAATTCAAAATGCTCTAATGCATTTGGATTTAGATAATTATGACCTGTCTGGTCACTTGTTTGATAAATCAACTTAATTGCATTGCTAAAATCTGCCTTTGTAGAAATCCATACATTAGCTTTAAATGTACTTGAGCTTTTTGCACCAATATCAAAAGAAATTTTATTAACATAAAGGGTATAACCTGATTTTGGAGATACTGAAAATTGAACATAGACAGAATCAATCTGGTCTGTCAATCCTGCAGGCCAAGTATTATTTGTTCCAGCCATTCTAATTCTCTGGCTGTTGTTTGGTCCGGTATATTGATTTATTTCAGTATTCTTGAAAAATTCATCCTGAGCTACAATTTGTCCAGTCGTAATTACTGAAAAACCTGTTCCTCCATCAGCAGGATTTGTCAAAGGCCATGTTGCAGATGTTTGATAAGTTTTCCCTTTTGTTGTTCCCCAAATTTTAACATCTTGAATATAAAGATATTTAGATGTTGAAGGTGAACCTTCATACCATGGATAAATTCTTACAAAAAGTGTATCACCATTATTCACCTGTGCATTGATTTTAAAAGCATACAATGAATCATTATTATTCCCAAGTATTAATGGATTGGAATTTAATTTCTGGGCATTAACAAAAGATGATCCAATTGAATACCAAATATTGACTCTCATATAACTTGTTCCACCGCCACCAAGCCACAATGAAATTGAATCTGCATGAAAACTATTTCCGGTTTTTGGCATTAAAGAAAATTGAACATAACGAGTTTCGACTTGACCAGTTTCATTTCCCCACGATATTGGATTAGTCCCATCAAATGGCCACCATCTTTGATTTGTGCCTAGTGGACCTGCATTAGTGCCGGTATAACTTCTTACAACAAAATTAGAACTTCCGATTTGAGGAAATCCAATTAAGTTACCTTGGACAACAGAAACTTTTTGACTATCGGGTGGAATACATTTCCACTCAACAAATGCTTTGTTTTGTGAATATAGATAATTCGTTAAAATAAGAAGAATAAACAACAATAGAATTTTCTTCATTGATGCCTCCGTTTATTGAATTATAATTTTCTTCATCTAAGCAAAGAAATTATGCCGTAATTAAATCTATGACGGATTTTTAGCATTTAGAATAAAATTTCTATGAGTTGAGTAATTTTTCGATAAGCAGCAATTTTGAAAGGATAAGCTGAGGCATTAAAATATGTTTCCAGATAATTTTCGAAAATTTTCCTTATAAGTTCTGCTCATTTTTAATTTCGTTCCATCTTTAAGAAACAATTCATAATCACCATGTTCATTTGATTTCAACTTTTCTACTTTTTCAATATTAACAATTGATGAGCGGTGAATTCTAATGAAAACTTCCGGGTTTAATTTATTCTCCAGGGAACTTAATGAATCATGCAAAAGAAATTTCTCATCTTTAACATGAAGATAAACATAATCTCCCTGAGCTTCTATCCAGTCAATTTCTGAAACAGGAATAATTTTAATTATATTTTTGTTTTTTACAGATATTCTGTTAATAAACTTACCCTCTTCAATATTTTTTTCTTTATTTGAAATTAAATTTAGATATTCATCTGCAAGTGCTTTTAGTTTTTCAGAATATAATTTTAATCTTCGGTTTTCTATTTCACTCATTGCAAAATTTATTGCTTTATTTAAACGATTTTTATCAATTGGCTTTAATAAGTAATCAACTGCATGAAATTCAAAAGCTTTAAGAGCATACTTGTCATAAGCAGTCACAAAAATTATCATAGGAATATTATCACTATTAAGATTTTTGAGAACTTCAAAACCATTCATCCCAGGCATTTGAATGTCAAGAAAAACTAAGTCAGGAGAAAATTTATTAATTTTTTCTACAGCTTCTATGCCAGAACTGCATTCAGCAACTATTGTAATTTCATCATAATCTTTCAAACGAATTTTTAGACCTTCTCTTGCATGTGGTTCATCGTCAATAATTATTGTTCGCACTTTCAAGCAATCACCTGCTCCATTTTTAGAATTTTTTTGGTACTCAGAATAATCGAATAACTATTTCCATTTTCAATTAGATAAACATTATCATTTTCTTTTATAAAATTATGAAGCATTTTTATTTCTTCATATTCAATACCTGCATTAAAAAAAATATTAAGAACTATAAATAATTCATTATTCGTTTCCTTAGCAGTTAATTCAACACAAATATCTTGGCTGATTATATTCAATAAATTTTTTACAATAAATAAAATTGAGAAAGATGAAATCATAAACTCATAAAGAGAATTATCTATTTTGTTTTTCAATTCTATTTTTTTCTTGGAGATTATTCTTTCTACTGATAAATATTTTTCTACAATATCAATTTCATCTTTAAGTGAAATAAAATCTTTTTCATTATAAAGTGATATTCTCAAAAAATCACTTATTGCTGTCAGTAAATTGTCTGCTTGACTGGTTTGTCGGTCTTTTACTAATTCTGAAATTTTTTCCAAAGATTTGTAAAGGAATGAAGGATTAATTTTACTTTTAAGTTCCTGCAGTCTTGCCAAAGATAATTTTTCTTTCAACTGATAACTAATCAGCTCATTTTCTTTTAATTGATTTTTATATTTAATCAAATAAAAACCAAGATAAAATAAAATTATCATTACAATATCAAGCCACACAAGTGGATTATTAAACATAAATTGATAAAAACTGTTATAGCTTTTTCGAATTAGAAACAAATTCTCTGAAGCATAAAAAAGAAGCTGATGAATTACAATCAAAGAAAAAATAACCAGAATATCTTTCGATATCTTAAATAAAATATTTTTATTTTGACTATTTACCAGAATTAAAATAATTAAAGCAATCACTATGAAATACCAGTTGTAAATCAATTTAGTAAATAATAAAAGCAAAAAAGGATTTATGGTTTTCCGGTAAATAAAATAGTTTTGCAATGAATTTACCAAACCCACAAAACTCAGCACGATAAAAAGTGAAATAAACAATTTGAGGTCAATTATTTTTTTCAATTGTATCAACACTTCACGCTGATTTTACATTTTTTTAATTATGGGTATTTTCATCAAAACCTTTAATCCGCCAAGATTTGATTTCATCAGTTCGAAATCATATTTGTTTTCATAATAATATTCAAGCTGCTTTCTGATGATTTTTAATCCTAATCCTTTTTCAATTTTATTATCATCAATTCCTTTCCCATTATCTTCTACAGAAATCACCAGATGATTATTTTCTTCAATAATATTTATTTGAATAATCCCACTTTCAGGATTTTTTGCAATTCCATGACGAACTGAGTTTTCAACCAGCGGCTGAAGAATAAAATTCGGTATTAACACATTTTCAATGCTTATATAATTGTTAATTTCAAAGGAAAGTTTTTCGCCAAATCTCAATTTTTCAATTTCAAGATAATTCTTTACAAATTCTAATTCTTCGCTTATTGATATAAGTGAATTGTTATTCTCTTTAATTGACCTTGAAAGTAATTCTTTTATGCTATTTATCAATCTTAATGTTGTTTGCCTGTCCTCTTTCAATATCAAGGTTGAAAGTGTATTAAATGTGTTAAATAAAAAATGCGGGTGAATTTGACTTCGCAATATATTTATTTGTGTTTCTGTGATACTGTTATTTAACTGAGATAATTTTATTTCTTCTTTTTTATTTCCTTCGATATTTTCTACTACATCAATCCCTATTTCTATGATAAAATAAATAACAATATCAACCCACAACCACTGATTTCGAAGAATCCTTCTATAAATCAATGTTTCAATATCGAGATAATCAAGTATAAGATTTATTACAACTGCAGATACAATTTGATGAATGCTAACGAGTATCAGGGGTGCAATAAAATAAAGAATAAAGTAATCAAGAAATTTATTTTTATTATACTTTTTTACTATCATAAAAATTAATGGCGCAATAAAAAACCAGTATAGCCAGTAAAAAATATTGAATGGAATATGCCACAATAAGCTATAATGTTGATTGGAATTATGTTCAATTATAAAATAATGTTGAAGTGCTACTGTTAGAGCTATAAATAGCAAAGCAACAAAAAGTATTAATTGCAAATGATAATAACTGCTTTTCTTATTAAAATAAATATTCTTAAAAGCTAATGAATGCATTATAAATTTCTAATTAAATGCTTTTCAATCAATTCAAAAATAATATAGGTTGATTTAGCAACATTCCATTTTGAAGTATTGACAATTACTAAATTTAATGCAGGGATAACAATTAAAAATTGACCACCCCATCCTGCAGCGAGATATGAATTATACTTCCCAAATTTTCTTGTATGCCAGTGATACCCATAACCGCCAATCTGAGAAAAACCATCAAAGTATTTTTTTGTCGATTTATCAATCCACTGCCTGCTAATAATATTTTTACTTTTCCATCTTCCATCATTTAGCATCATTAAACCTATTTTTGCGAGGTCTTTGGGTTTAAGCCATAGTTCAGAATTACCTCGTTCATTTCCATCTGAAGCTTTTTCCCACTTTACTTCTTCAATGCTTAGAGGTTTAAATAAATTCATCTTTGCATATTCAAGTGAATTTACACCAGAACATTTTTTTACGATGCCAGACAACAAATGTGAAAGTCCACTGTTATAATTCCAAATTTCACCCGGTTTGTTTTTTAATGGAACTTTTTCAATCAAGTATTTATTTGGGTCTTTCGAATTATCCCATCCACTTCGCCATTTGCCCCCAAAATTATTCCATTCAAAACCTGCGCTCATTGTTAATAGATGACGGATTGTAATTTCTTTTTTCTTTTCATCAGTAACTTTATCAAAGAGTTCGGGCATTATCTCAATTAGTTTCTGATTTTCATGTTTAATCATCCCTTTTTCAATTGCAATTCCAATTAAAAGTGATGTTACACTTTTGGTTACAGACTTAAGATTGGCAAGTTTCGTCTCATTAAAGCCATTATAATATTTTTCGAAAAGAAGTTCATCATCTTTGTATATCAATAAACTATGTGTAACAGGATTTGTTTTATTATAATTTATTAATAACGAATCAACTTTTAGAATATTTTGCATAAGGTTTCCATCAGTTTGCTGAGAACTCTTTTGGGTTTCAAGTAAATTGTATACCAACAAGAAAAGCATAATGAAATAATTAAAAAAGTAATTGAACATTTTATTTACCAGATGCCCATTTTCTTATTTTTTCTTTTTTTGTAAAATCCATTTTGGAATTTGGATGTAAATAAGTATAAACAGGTAATGGCATATCTTCTTTTTCAACTTCTTCTAAGATTTCTTTTTTTAATTTGAGTTTTTTTACTTCATCATATTTTCCCCATTCAGAAAAATTAAGTTTTTCTCTTCCCTCCTTTACATCATCAATTATTAAAAAAGAAATCGGCGCAACATAGCTGTACCAGGGCCATTTAGTTTCATTAGAATGACAATCATAACAAGAAGTCTTTAATATACTTTTTATATCATCCGGGACAATAATTTCTGCCGTAACTGGTGGATTTGTTTTTTCTTCTTGTGCAAATTGAAGACCAATTAAAAATCCAGTAAGAAATCCGAGAATAATTTTGATAATTTTTTTAATCATAACTATATCCTTATTAAAAAATTTATAACATTCAATAAGTTAAAAATTTTGTTATAATTCAAAAAAACATTATTTATTCTCAACAAAGATCAACCCTTTTAATTAACTGGGTTTAACTTTTCTTCAGAAATTATATTTGTCATTTGTTTACATAGTTCAATCAAAAATTCAAGTATTTTTTCCGGTTCATCTGAGTTATTTATAATTTCAAGTTTGAGTGTTTCATTTTGCTGAATAAATTTTATTGACTTAGAGTAATTGTCATAAATAAAATTCAGCAATGGAATAAATTTATTCTGATAATAATCTTCTCGATTTCCCTTTGGCAAAATAATAATTGTTTTTTTTCTTTGAATAATAATTCTTTCGAGCAGAGCAAAAGAAGCATAAAAACGAAGTGATGCTACAAGCATTAATCTTTCAACTACTTGAGGAAGTTTTCCAAATCTATCAATCATTTCTTCTTTTATTTCTTCAACTTCATCTATTTTCAACATAGAGAATAATGCGGTGTAAAAACCAAGTCTATCAGACTGGTCAGGCATATAATTTTGAGGGATTCCGATTTCAAAGAATGAATCAATTGTTGGTTCAGACCTTTCGATTTGTTTAGGCAAATCTTTGAAAACTTCTCTGAATTCACTTTGTCGAAGTTCCTCAACAGCTTCGTCAACTAATTTCAAATACATATCGAAGCCCACGGAATCGATAAACCCACTTTGTTCTGTACCAAGCAAATTACCCGCACCGCGAATTTCAAGGTCTCTCATTGAAATATTAAATCCTTCTCCTAAATCTGTATATTCCTCTATTGCTTGCAATCGTTTCACTGCTTTTTTAGTAACAGAATCAATAGAAGGAACAAGCAAATATGCATAAGCTTGTTTATCACTTCTTCCAACTCTTCCGCGAAGTTGATGAA
>JARYLX010000098.1 GCA_029907415.1 Melioribacter sp. | reverse complement strand
AAATCTTTGCAATTCTGTTACAATCTCTCTAATGATGAAAGGACTTTCTTACATATGGTTGGTCGAATTTAGTGGATTTCATTTTCAGTTTGGATGACAGTTGTATTCCTTGATTTGTATTTAATTGTCTGTAAATGGAGAATTATTTTTACAAACAGTTCTCTATATTTTTTGAGGTTCTTGTGATCCTCAAGTATATTAAAATTAAATGATACAGCGTACCCTCATCTCTTTATCCTCATTGGCATTTATGCAAAGTTACTTATTCAGATAATTCTCTGTATTTATTGGTCTTATATTTATACTATAACCGAAAAGAGTTGTGCTTAGTAATTTCTCTTATTGATGATAATGACTTAGCTTTTTATATTGCACCATTGTATAAACATATAGACTTGTTTTAGTTGATATACCATTACTGCTGTGTAGTTTTAAAATGCTAATTATAAATGCAAAAGTTTTTAGAATTACATGGTTAGAAAAATAACATTATTCGTTGTTCTGATATCAAAAACTAATAACAAATTTATCAGCATTGAGGACAAGAATTCCTAATGAAAATTTTTATAGTGCCGCTTTGTTTCTTACTATTATTATTGTCATTTTAACTATGATAAATGGTTATGATAATTTAATTCATATGCAAATTATTTATATATGAAACCAGAAGAAAAAGCGAGACAAACTATTGATCATCTAATTGAACTTGCAGGCTGGAAAGTTCAAGACTTCCAGAGTATAAATCTCGGTGCTTCTTTGGGCGTAGCAGTAAGAGAGTTTCCGCTGGAAAATGGTACTGCAGACTATTTACTTTTTGTTGATAGAAAAGCGGTTGGGGTTATCGAAGCAAAACCAGAAGGTACAACTTTAAGTGGAGTAGCAGAACAGTCACAGGCATATATTGCAGGAATACCCAAAAATCTTCCTATAATACAAAAACCTCTCCCTTACGCTTATGAGACCACAGGGACAGAAACATTTTTTAGAGATACACGAGATCCTGAACCCCGCTCACGAAGGGTTTTTGCTTTTCACAGACCTGAAACCCTTGCCGAATGGCTCATGCAAAAAGAAACACTTAGGCAGAGACTTCGTAAACTTCCCCCTCTCATTACAGAAGGCTTAAGAGAGTGTCAGATTGAAGCAATAAGAAATCTTGAGATGTCCTTTGCTGAAGATAGACCCCGGGCTTTGATTCAGATGGCGTCAGGGAGTGGGAAGACTTATACTGCAGTTAATTTTGTATATAGACTTATTAAATTTGCCAATGCAAAAAGGATTCTTTTTCTTGTTGATAGAAATAATCTTGGCAGACAAACAAAAAGGGAATTTCAGCAATTTATTACGCCTGATGACAGAAGAAAATTTACAGAGCTTTATAACATCCAGCATCTCACTTCCAATGTGATTGACCCTGTAAGTCGGGTTTGTATCACCACAATTCAGAGACTCTATTCTATGTTAAAGGGCGAAACAGAATTTGATGAAACTCTGGAAGAACAGTCAATTTTTGAAGTGTACCCCAATGAATTGCAACCAAAAGAAATTAGCTATAATCCCAATATTCCCATTGAAACATTTGATTTTATCATTACCGATGAGTGTCATCGTTCCATTTATAATTTATGGCGTCAAGTGCTGGAATATTTTGATGCTTATATCATCGGGCTTACAGCTACTCCTTCAAAGCAAACGTTTGGATTTTTCAATCAAAACCTTGTTTCGGAATATACTTACGAAAAAGCAGTTGCTGATGGTGTGAATGTGCCCTATGAGGTTTATAGAATAAAAACCGAAATTACAGAAAAAGGAAGCAAAGTAGAAGCAGGCTACTTTATAGATAAGCGGGATAAACTCACCAGAAAAGTGAGATGGGAACAGCTTGACGAAGATATTGAATATTCACCAAATCAACTGGATAGAAGCGTTGTTGCGCCTGACCAGATAAGAACAGTGATTAGGACATTTAAAGAGAAACTTTTTACAGAAATATTCCCGGGTAGAACAGAAGTCCCCAAAACGCTTATCTTTGCCAAGGACGATTCGCATGCTGAGGACGTTGTGCATATTGTCAGGGAAGAGTTTGGGCGTGGTAATGAATTTTGTAAAAAGATAACATATAAGACAACGGGTGAAAGACCTGAAGATCTTATTCAATCATTCCGTAACTCCTACAATCCCCGCATTGCTGTAACTGTTGATATGATTTCGACAGGAACAGATATAAAACCTATTGAGTGCATTCTCTTCATGCGTGATGTAAAATCAAGGGTTTATTTTGAACAGATGAAGGGTAGAGGAACTCGCACTCTCTCACAGACTGAACTTAATGCAGTGACCCCTGATGCATACAAAAAAACACATTTTGTTATTGTAGATGCAGTGGGTGTTTGCGAAAGCGACAAAACAGACTCGCGCCCTCTTGAAAGAAAACCGGGTATTTCATTCGATAAACTGCTTTTATCAATTGCACTTGGTAATAGAGATACGGATTCAATCACATCTCTGGCTGGTAGGCTTGCCATGTTGGATCGAGAAATTGAAGAAAAGGATAGAGTAAAAATAGAAAAAGAAGCAGATGGAAAATCTCTAAAGACAATAATCAATAATCTTTTAGAGGCAACGGACCCTGATAAGGCAATAGAAAAAGCAAAAGAGATTTTTAAAACAGAAGAACCTACACAAGAGCAAATAAATAAAGCAACTCAGACATTAATTAACCAAGCCTGTGCACCATTTGATAAGCCTGAATTGAGGAATCTTTTGATAGAAATAAAGAAGAGAAATGAACAGATTATTGATACAATAAGTAAAGACAGAGTTATATTGGCTGGATTCGATGATAAGGCAAAAGAGAGGGCAAAAGGAATCATTGATACATTCAAAAAATTTATTGAAGAGAATAAAAATGAACTCACAGCACTTCAGATGATTTATGACAAACCCTATGGCAGACGGCATATTACATATCAAGAAATAAAAGAACTTGCAGAAGCCATCAAAAAACCTCCATACAATCTCACACCTGATCTTCTCTGGCAGGCGTATGAACAGCTTGAAAAGTCAAAAGTAAAAAAAGCAGGACCACAGAGGCTTTTGACAGATATCATTTCAATTCTCCGATTTACTCTTAGCTTGGAAAACGAACTTATTCCTTTTGCCGAGATTGTCAATCTTCGGTTTGATAAATGGCTAAAAGAGCAGGAACAACAGGGCAAAAAATTTACACCTGAGCAGATAGACTGGCTTGTTAAAATCAAAGACCATATTGCAACCTCTCTTACCATTGAAAAAGACGATTTTGACCTATCGCCTTTCTATGAGGAAGGGGGGCTAATCAAGGCATACAAGATTTTTGGGGATGAACTTGATGAGATATTGGAAGAATTAAATGAGGCATTAGTTGCGTGATGTTAATTTTGAATTTTTTATTTTGAATTATGGAGATACTGGAAACAAAGAATTTGTTTGGCAAAAGTGAGGCGCCACAAGAATTTAACGTATTTCACGATGAGAGTGGATCTTATAACTCTGGGAATTGGGTTTTTACTGGACTATTATGGGTTAATAAAGAGCATATAGAGGAAATTTGTGAATATTTACAGAATGTAAGAAAAGAATTTAATTATAATGGAGAGATTCACTTTAATAAATTTCCAAAATCTTTTGGTGGTGATTTTGGTAGAAAAGCTCAAGTGGCTAAAGAATGGTTTAGTTTATGGAAAGGCAAGATTTCAGATATGTCATATTTTAATGTATTATCAGTTAATAGAACGCACAAAAAATATTATCATAAAAGGTTTTCAAAGGACTTCCATGCTTATAACCGTTTTACTGCTTTAGCAATAAAGAGTGGACTTTTATGGTTTTTTAAAGATAAACAATTTTTAAATTTAAGAATATTTTCTGATGAAAAAACCAGAAGACCACAAGGAATCTTGGGAGACGGGATAAATTTCGATAATTTTGAATATTACCTAATGAGGCGTTTGAAAGAAGATACAAATAATTATAATGGTCCAAAAGTAAAGTTGTTAGATCAAGTTCAATGTATAAATTGTCCCTCAAGAGGGCCCTACACTTGTGAGCAAGAATTACTTCAGTTGGTAGATTTATTATTAGGGGCTATTGCAACAGCGGTAGAACCGAAAACAAAAAAAGAAACAAAAATATGGTTTGCAAAGGAAATTTTGCCCTTAATTGAAGATATTGGAAAAGAACCTTGGAATCAAGAGTTTAAACTTCATAGAAAATTTTCAGTTAGTTATTTCCCGAATAATGATGGTTTAATTTATAATAATGGACCCTTGGGAATAATTGATATGGATAACTCTCAATTAAATTTTTTTGGTTGTGTTTGAAAATTCTATTTGTAAGGATAAGTAATTATGAAAATATAAATCTACAAATTATTGAACTAGAGTTTTGAATTATGAATGATGAATTAAAAAACAAAACCTTTTTTCCGCCTCTCCCCAAAGGCTGGGTATGGGTGAGATTGGGTGAGATTGGTGAATACATAAATGGGAGAGCATTTAAACCGTCTGAGTGGGAGAAGCATGGTCGACCAATAATAAGAATACAAAATCTTACAGGCTCTACTGATAAAATTAATTACTATTCTAAACCTATTGAAGAAAAATTTATTGTTAGAAATGGAGATTTGTTAATTTCATGGTCTGCTACACTTGGAGTTTTTATTTATAAGGGAGAAGAGGCTGTTTTAAATCAACATATTTTCAAAGTACAACCGTATATAGATAGAAAATTCTTATATTTTTTATTCACGGCATTTATAGAAGAATTAAAAAGGAAAGTTCATGGAACAGGGATGCAACATATAACAAAGTATAAGTTTGAAAATTCTTATGTCCCCCTACCCCCTCTCCCCGAACAACACCGCATTGTTGCCAAAATAGAGGAGCTTTTCACAAAGCTTGATGCCGGGGTTGAGGCACTGAAAAAAGCAAAAGAACAAATCAAGCGCTATCGTCAGGCAGTGCTAAAATATGCCTTTGAAGGAAAACTCACTGAAGAATGGAGAAAGAATAATGTTGAATTATTAATGTTGAATGATGAATTAAAACAAATCGAAAACTCAACATTAAACATTCAACATTCAAAACTCAACATTCAAAAT
Organism: Melioribacter sp.; assembly: GCA_029907415.1. GTDB lineage: Bacteria > Bacteroidota > Ignavibacteria > Ignavibacteriales > Melioribacteraceae > Rosettibacter > Rosettibacter primus. The sequence continues at coordinate 4,626 of JARYLX010000098.1, read as the reverse complement.
TACGAGCCCGCTTCTATCTTGCTTGAAAAAATAAAAGCAGAACGAAAAAAGAAACTCGGCAAAAAATACAAAGAATTGCCGCCAGTTGATACCTCCGAACTTCCTGAATTGCCCGAAGGCTGGGTGTGGGTGAGATTGGGGGAGATCACTGAAATGATACAATATGGAACGTCTGAAAAAGCAACTTCTGAATTTGCTGGTATTCCAGTCTTAAGGATGGGGAATATTCAAGATGGCAAAATTATTTTTAAAGATTTAAAATATTTTCCAAAAGAATGGCCATACATCAATGATTTTATCCTCCAAGATGGTGATATATTATTTAATAGAACAAACAGTGCAGAATTAGTAGGTAAAACTGCCGTTTATAAAAAATTTCATCCTCCTGCCGTTTTTGCTTCTTATCTGATTCGGATAAAAGTAAATAAAAATTTTTATGTTTCAGATTTATTATCATATTTTATAAACTCAATTTTTGGCAAAGAATATATAGCATCTGTGGTCTCCCAACAAGTAGGACAAGCCAATGTAAATGGCACAAAATTATCATTAATGCCAATCCCCCTCCCCCCGCTCTCCGAACAGCACAAAATCGTCGAAGAAATCGAACGGCGGTTTTCTGTGGCTGATGAGGTAGAAAAGGCAATTGATAATAGCCTAAAGCAAGCAGAGCGGTTGCGTCAGAGCATCCTCAAAAGAGCATTCGAGGGAAAATTGGTTCCACAAGATCCAAACGATGAACCAGCGGAAAAGTTGCTGGAAAGGATAAAGGCAGAGAAGGAAAAACAATTTGAAATTACCAGAAACAATTTTGCAAATAAGTCCAAAGGAAGCAGAAAAAAATGACAGAAGAAATTCTAAGAAGATACATCAAACAGGGTGAAGGATTAAAAGTAGAATTTAAGGAAGCAAAAGATGCTATGCCCTCAGATCTGTTTGAAAGCGTATGTGCTTTTTTAAATAGAGGTGGTGGAATAATAGTCCTTGGAGTTAATGATGAAGGGAAAATATCAGGTGTAAACCCAGATGTTTTAGATAAAATTATCAATGATATTGTAACCACCTACAATAATCCATCCAAACTTAATCCCCCCTTTATCCTTTTCCCGCAGAAAATGCAATTACAGGAAGGGTTGATTATATACATTCAGGTGCCAGAAAGTTCTCAGGTTCATAAATGCAATGGCGAAATTTATGATAGAAATTCTGATGGTGACTTTAGATTAAGAAACCAGCAACAAATTAGAGAACTTTATCTGAGAAAAAGCACTTATTATACTGAAGGGAAGATTTATAACAAAATAAAATTTAGCGATTTCAAAACAGAATTATTTCCAAAGGTTAGAAATCTAATTTTAAGTCGTTCTCCATCACATCTATGGTTGTCATTAAATAATGAAGAAATATTTAAAGTTTCTGGTTTAAAACGGCAAGATTATATCACAGGTGAAGAAGGTTATACCCTTGCCGCTGCTCTTTTATTTGGAAAAGATGAGATCATTCAAAATATTCTCCCATACTACAAAATAGAGGTGCTGGTAAAAATTAAAGATGTTGATCGCTATGATGATAGATTAACTATAACGACAAATCTTATAGATGCTTACGATAAAATTATGGATTTTTTACTTAAGTCTGTTTATTTACCCGATAAATTCTTTATTGAAAATGGAGTAAGAATTGACCTGCGAGAAAAAATATTTAGAGAAGTAGTTGCCAACTTACTTGTTCATAGAGAATATACCAACGCCCATATAGCTTCAATTATCATCTATCAAGATAGAGTAGAATTGTTGAATGCAAACAAAGCATATTATCATGGAAAAATTGATATTAAAAACTTTCATCCTTATCCAAAAAATCCACTAATATCAAAGTTTTTTATGCAGCTTGGAAGAGTTGAAGAAATAGGTTCCGGAATATTGAATGTAACTAAATATTTGAAGCATTATTATCCAGGAGCAGAACCGGAATTTATAGATGGGGATATTTTCAAGGCTATCATTCCAATTCCTATTAGGGAAAAGAAAATAATTAAACCAGAAGAAATTGAGTTAGAGGAGTTTGAAACTATTGAAGATATTATAAATACATTCCAGAAGGTTGGCATTGAAATTGGCGGAGTAAATGTCCCTGTAAATGTCCCTGTAAATGTCCCTGTAAATGATGTTGTCCATAATGTTGTAAATGATGCTGTGGGTGATACTGTAAGTGATGCTGTTAAAAAACGTTTAGCAAATGAGCTCATACATATAATGTTTAATAAAGAGGTTAAATTAAAAGTTCTTTGTGAAAAATTTATGATACAAGAAAAAACTGCTAAAAGGGATGTAACTTTATTAAGAAAATTAGGCTTTGTAGAATTCAAAGGTGCGCCTAAAACAGGCCATTATGTAATAACAGATAAAGTAAAAAAACTAAGGATTAAAAGGAGATAGAATTATGCCCAACGAAGCACCAGCCATTGTCCAAAGAGTCTGGAATTATTGCAATGTTTTGCGCGATGATGGCGTAAGCTACGGTGACTATGTGGAGCAATTAACTTATTTGTTGTTTTTGAAAATGGCAGATGAACAAACAAAACCGCCGTTTAATAAGCCATCTATAATTCCAAAAGGATTAGACTGGCAAAGTCTCCTTGAAAAGGATGGAGACGCCCTTGAAGTTCACTATCGTCATATCCTTGAAACTCTTGGAAAAGAAAAAGGCATGTTGGGTGTCATATTCAGAAAATCACAGAACAAAATACAAGACCCTGCAAAACTCAAGAGGCTCATCGAACTTATCAATGCAGAGACCTGGATAGGAATGGACATAGATATAAAAGGTGAAATCTATGAAGGTTTATTACAGAAGAACGCAGAAGACACCAAAAGCGGAGCAGGTCAATACTTTACCCCTCGTCCGCTTATCAAAGCCATAGTTGAAGTTATAAGGCCCAATCCAGGTGAAACTATTTGCGACCCTGCCTGTGGAACGGGTGGTTTTCTCTTAGCGGCCTATGAATACCTCTCGAAAAACTACACTCTTGATAAGGAGCAAAAGAAGTTTCTCAAATTCAATACCATTTTTGGCAAAGAGCTTGTTGATAATGTTGCCCGTTTGTGTGTAATGAATCTTTATTTGCACGGAATAGGCGGTGAAGAAAGTCCTATTGAAGTAGGTGACTCACTCGTTGCAGAACCAAAAGAACATTATGATATAATTCTTACCAATCCGCCATTTGGCAAAAAGAGCAGTATCACCATTGTCAATGGCGAGGGAAGGGCAGAAAGAGAATCTCTGGTATATGAGCGACCCGATTTCTGGACAACTACTTCCAATAAGCAGCTTAATTTTGTGCAACATGTCAAATCATTGGCAAAAATAAATGGTAGAGTAGGAATTGTGGTTCCCGATAATGTGTTATTTGAAGGCGGCGCTGGCGAAGTGGTTAGGCGAAGATTGCTTGATGAGTGTGATTTGCATACCATCTTACGACTTCCAACAGGCATATTTTACGCGCAAGGTGTAAAGGCAAATGTCATATTCTTTGACCGTAAACCTGCAAGTGAAAAACCATGGACAAAAGAGGTGTGGATTTATGACCTTAGAACAAATATGAATTTTACTTTAAAGACCAATCCTCTTCGCTATGAGCATTTAGAAGAATTTATCCGATGCTATAACCCCACAAATCGCCACGACAGAAAACCAACATGGAACCCGAAAAATCCCGACGGCAGATGGCGAAGCTTTAGCTACGAAGAAATTATGCAAAGAGACAAAGTCAACTTGGATATCTTCTGGATAAAGGATGAAAGTTTAGAAGATTCAGAAAACTTGCCAGACCCTGATATTCTTGCTCAAGAGATTGTAGAGAATTTGCTATCAGCACTTGAACAATTTGGAAGTATTACTGGGAATAACATAAACGAGTAAGTCAATCTTATTATTTCTGGGATTACTCAGTTCCTCAATGAGAGGATATTGTATAACTAAGATTAAAATTTGAGCAATATAATGTTTCCTTGATAACAAAAATGAAATAGAAGAATTTATATATGTGAACATAATGTAAAAAAATAGAGTTCTTACATTCGATAGGAAATAAATGAAAGATATTAACTAAGTCTGTAAAATAATTTGTATAAATTGATATTAGAGAGTCAAAGGAATGGAAAAAATTTTTATGTAAATTCTTAAAAAAATTCTTTGATTATAATATAGAATCTAATACACCCATGCTTAGCCTCAAAGTAACTCATTTAATGCTTTATACAATCATATACTTACCTACCAAAGAAAGAGCTTACATACAATCTCACCGAGTAAATGTTTCTCCATTCGAAAAGCTAATCCTTAAATTCCACAAAAGTTGAAAGAACTCTCAAGACTTGCTTGAAAGAAAAGCATGGCTGGAATATTCTTGAATGACTTTGAGCAGATGAATATTCTTGAGGAAATTTCATTCTTAGGGATAAGTCCAGAGCAGTTCTTAAAAATAGGTTATCTAACCTTTCTAAACTAAGGCAATGATGAATTTTTTGTCAAAGATAAACATTGTTGAGTTCTACAGTTATGAATATGCAATGATGGAGTTCGGTTGAAAAATTTTTTTGAGATTTAGCTCTTCGTGAAAATTAG
>JARYLX010000097.1 GCA_029907415.1 Melioribacter sp. | reverse complement strand
AAATCACCGCGTAAAATTTCTTCTACCCAGATTTTATCATATTGAACTTCGGCGTAATCAAGTGCAAGCGTAACAGCATCATCCCAGGGTTTAAAATTTGGCGGAACATAAACAGCAATTCTGGGTGCTTTTTCAAGTCTAACTACTTCCATATTCTGATCTTCACTTTGAACCAGTGAATAAATTTGAATTGCTTCCTGCTGATTCAATGATTGAAATGCAACTCCTTTAATTCGGCATCTTGCTGCAAGTTTTTCAGAGTAATCAAACATGAATGAACCACCTCTGTAATTAAGAAGCCAATCTCCAATCATTCCATCTTTAAGTGCATTGTAAGCAATACCATAAGCTTTCAAATGGTCTGTTTGCTGCAAATCCATGTAGATTAGAATTTTTGATTGTGCAAGTATTAAGGAAGTAAGGAGAAAATTTATTAAGACAAACTTTTTCATATTTGTAAAATTATTCTCAATATAAAAATAAAGAAGAAACCTTAACTTCTAAGCTTTCTAGAAATTAATTATCAGACATAAATTTTTCTAATGATAGTGAAGCTATTAAGTTTTCTGACTGATTTGTGTCATTCCACAAATCTTTTATATCAACAAATTTGATGTAATATTATAGTAAATCGGTTATTTACACTGTGAATGTGAAAAGTGAAAATCTAATTATGCAATTTTTCTATCGGATTCGATGTAAATTGGTTTTTCTCCTTTTGCTACCACATCACGAGTGATTAAGCATTTATCAACATTTTCCATGGTTGGAATTTCATACATTACATCAAGCAAAATTCCTTCGACGATTGACCTAAGAGCACGGGCACCAGTTTTTCTTTCAATTGCTTTTTTAACAATTTCATCCAGAGCAAGCGGGTCAAATTCCAGTTCAACACCTTCGAGTGCAAATAATTTTTTATACTGTTTGATAATCGCATTTCTGGGCTCAGTTAAAATATTTTTAAGTGCCGCTGGTCCCAAAGAATGAAGTGGAGCAATTACAGGAAGTCTTCCAACAAGTTCTGGTATAAGTCCAAATTTAATCAAATCTTCAGGCTGAACTTTTTGAACAAGATTATCTCTGTCAATATCTTCAGCTTTGGACATATTCGTATCAAATCCAATAGGATTACGATTTATTCTTGAGGCAATAATATTTTCAATTCCTTCGAAAGCACCGCCGCAAATAAACAGAATATTTTTTGTATTAACATTTATTAAACTTTGTTCTGGATGTTTTCTTCCACCTCTTGGAGGAACTCCCGCAATTGTTCCTTCAAGAATTTTCAACAATGCTTGCTGAACACCTTCACCCGAAACATCACGAGTAATTGAAACACTTTCACTTTTACGAGCTATTTTGTCTATTTCATCGATATAAACAATTCCCTTTTGTGCTCTTTCAAGATTATAATCTGCTGCTTGAAGTAATCGAACCAAAACAGTTTCTACATCATCACCAACATAACCTGCTTCGGTTAATGTAGTTGCATCTGCAATTGCAAATGGGACATCAAGAATTCTTGCTAATGTTTGAGCAAGGAGTGTCTTTCCTACTCCAGTAGGACCAATCAACAAAATATTACTTTTCTCAATTTCTACATCATCTACATCAAAAAAAGAAGAAGGAGCATTTATTCTTTTATAATGATTATATACTGCCACAGCCAAAATTTTCTTTGCAAGTTCCTGTTCAATTACATATTCATCAAGACTTTTCTTAATTAATTCAGGTGTTAACGATAAACTGATTGAATCTTTTTTACCAAAAGTTGAAACATTGTTTTTTAATATTTCTACACTAGTTTTTATGCAAATGTCGCATATATAAACATCAGGACCTGCAACCATACTGGAGACCTCACTACCATCCCTTCCGCAAAAAGAGCATCTTATTGTTTTGGGTTCTCTATGACTTGCCATTTTCAACCATTATTTGTTTGTAAATTATTTAAATATTCTCTTGCTTGCTCAAAATATAATGAATTTGGGAATTTCTCAAGAAGTTTTTGATAAATCTGAACGGATTTAGTTTTATCTTTAATTCCATATTGATAAATTTTTCCCAACAGAAAAAGTGATTTATCACTGAAAATTCCTGTTTTAGAATTATCTGACAAATCTTCCAGTATTTTAATTGCAACAGGTAAATCATTCAAAGCTGTTAATGCTTCTGCAAGTTTAAAGCTTGCAAATTCATTTATAATAAATAAATCTTTATTGTTAGCTAAATTTTTTAACACTTCTGTTGCATCATTAAATTTTTTTTGAAACATAAGTAAATCAGCAGTAGCATATTTTAATAAATTTATTGAATCTCGTTTTGCCGCATTTATAATTGTCATTAATTCTAAAGCATCATTGGCAAAATCACTTGAAAGATTTTTAGCTGTTTCTGATAAATATTTTACCGATTCATTAAAATTTCCCTGCCAAAAATTTATTTTAGCAATAAAATAATTTGCTTGTGATTTATGATTTAAATTTGCTCTGCTGTTTACCAATACTTTTTCAAAAAGAGATTTCGCATTATCAAATTGATTTCCATTTATTGCAATTTTACCCTTTTGTATGAATGATAAAATTGAATAATCTGTATTTGCTGCTCTTAAGTTAATCAATGTGTATAAACTTTCTGCTTTTTGAGTATTGTTCAACAAGCTAAAATTAATTTCTGCTACTCTAAATAATGCCTGAGGATATACAGAACTCCCCGGATAATTTTCAATAATTTCTTCATATGATTTAATAATTTTTTTTATCTCTTCTTCATTACTTATTTTAAATTCTTTATATGGTTTCCAGAAATCAATTTCATCTTTATATTTTTCATTATAAATTGCCTCGAGTGATGTTGAATAGTAAAACTTTATTGTCGGTAGCAATTGAGGGTTATTGTATTTTTTGATTAGATATTCAAAAGCTTTCAGCGCTGCTAAATATTCTTTATTCTGTAAAGCATTTTGAGCAAAAGAAAAAATTGTATTTCCATTTCCATTTGTTTTTTCTTCATATTCAACTAAGAGCTGGAATGCATGGTCATATTTACCAATTAATGAATAATTGTAAGAGAGCAAGTCATACAATAAAGGCGATGGTTTTTCTTTTATTTTTTTCTTGATAACTTCTATAAATTGTTCAACAGCATTTTGATTATCTGAATAATAATTAATTCTAATTTTCACATTGCCAATCTGTTCAGGCTTTTTAATTAACAGGTCACAAAATTCATTTGCTGCATCTGCAAATCTCATATTTGCAAGATATATATTTGCAAGATCAAGAGAAAAAATTTCTGGTTCATCAGATAATTCTTTCCCCCGTTTAAGAATATCAACAGCTTTTTCAAAAGCTCTGTTTTCAATTGCATAATTTGCAATCACCCTGTAAGCAACAATAGAAGATTGGTTTACTTTTAAACCTTGTTCCCATACTTCATAAGCTTTTGAAACATTATCAGACATGAAATAAACGGAGCCGAGAAGTCCGTAAAGATTAAAATCCTGGGGTATTTGCTTTAACCTATTTTCAATTAACTCAGCAGCTTCTGAATATTTTTTTTGTTTAATAAAAATTCTTGTCAGTGCATCAAAATATGAATAATTCGATGGATTATAATTTACAAGTTCTTTTAAAATTGCCTCTGCTTTTTCAAGTTGCCCTGCTTCTTCATAACTCTGTGCTAATCTAAAACGATTGTCCAAAGATAAATCATTTTGAGCAATTGAATAAGATGAGATTATCAATAAGAAAAACGATGTAATAAATATATGTCTAATCAAAATAGCTCTCGTAAAAAATATTACCAATGTTTAAAATTTTGTTCGGGTCAAATACAAGTTTTAGCTTTGCCATTTCTCTGATAGTTTTTTCGTCATACATTTTCAAAAAGAAATCGCGTTTCAATTTTCCGATGCCATGTTCTGCAGAAATTGTTCCTTTCAGTTGTACAGCTTTTTCACAGATTGTCATATATATTTTTTTTGATGTATTATATTCATCCTCATTTTGAGGAAGCATATTCAAATGCATATGCGAATTTCCAAAGTGACCATAAACAACATAATTCAATTCATGACTTTCAACAATTTTTTTCACATCGTAGTAATAGTTCTTAAAAACTTCATCGGGAACAGCAACATCAGTTCCAACTTTTTTTAAGCCTCGTCGTGTTACATATTCATTTACTTTCCATGCAATTGCATGACGAAAATCTTTGAACTGTTCCTGTTCTTTTTTACTTGCAGCTATCCAAGAATTTTCTTCCATACCTGAATGTTTATTGATTAATTCCATCCATTGTGAAATTATCTCATCTTCATTTTCATCTATTTCCTGCTCAAACCATACAGCTCCTTTTGCATCTGATGGAATGTTTGTATAATCTTCTGATAAAAATTTGAGCGTAAAGAAGTCAAAAAACTCTAAGCCTCTTGCAGAAATTAAAGATAGTGAACTTTCAATTCTTTTTTTTGAAATTGCTCTTGCTTCTTCAATAAAATTAAGTGCATTATCTTCATTGTCAAAAAATATTACACAGGATAATATTTTTTCCGGAAGCTCAATTAATTTTAATTTTATTTCTGAAAAAATCCCAAGCGTTCCTTCAGAACCTACAAATAAATCAATTAAATCCATATTTTTTTTGCAGTAATATCCTGCTGCATTCTTTGTATCAGGCATTTCAAACTGAGGTAATGTAAAAGAAATATTTTTCCCGCTGTCTGTTGTTAGTAATACATTGTAACCATCAGCAAAATATTGACCTCGTTGAATTGAAAATTTATCTCCATCAGGAAGAATTATTTTTAGTCCAAGAACATAATCTCGGGTTGGTCCATATTTAAATGTCCTTGCTCCTGATGAATTAGTGGCAACATTCGCACCAATCTGACAATTTCTTTCTGTTGGGTCTGGAGGATAAAACAATTTCCGTTCTTCAACATAATCCTGAAAATCCTTAAGTATTACACCAGGTTGAATTACTGCAAATTTTTCTTCTTTATTTAATTCAATAATTTTGTTCATGTTTTCAAGGGAAATGACAATACCACCTTCGGGCACTCTTCCTCCAGTTAATCCAGTTCCATTGCCTGAGATTGTCACTCTTTTTTTATTTGAATTAGCATATATTAAAATTTCAGAAATTTCTTCTTCATTTGAAGGAATATAGATTGCTTCACAATTGCCCTTGTAATTGGAAGCATCAGTCAAATAATTTTGAATTTCATCTTGATTTTGTTTTATCAGCATACAATTTGAAAGTTTGTTTTTAATTAGTCTGTTTGAATTCCGTGTCGCTTCATTATTTCTTTCCAGGTATCTAAATTTAGCTCTTCAGATTCCTCAATTAGCATAATCGGAATATTATTTTCAATTCTGTATCTTCTTCTTGTATTTTTGTCAGTGGATACAAGATAATTATCATCTAAAACTAAATCTGCTCCTGAAATTGGGCAGCATAAAATTTCTAAAAGTTCTTTTGATATCATATTTAAAATAATTTTAGTGAATTAAATATTCGAAAAGTTTTATAACATTAAGAAGCAGATATAACTTTAATATCAAAATTATAACTGTAACTTTTTCTTTGCTTCTTCTGCTATATCGGCAGAAACCAAAATTCTACCGCAGGATTCACATGAATAAATTCTTTTGTTTTGTTTGATTTCAAGTTGTCTTTGTGGTGGAACAACATTGTGACATCCTGAACATGCAGAACGAATAATTGTTACAACTGCTTTACCACCAAGTGCTTTTCGAATTCTCATGTAAGTGGAATAATCCTGCTTTCGAACTCTTGCTGCTACTTTTTCTCTTTTTTCTTTTAGCTTTAATTCTTCTCTTTCGTTTGCTTTTATAATCTGCTTTAGTTCTGTTTCTTTTTCTTTAAGTTCTTTTGAAAGAGTTTCAAGCTGAGGTTCAATTTCGGCAATCTCTGCTTTCAATTTTTGGATTAAATCTTCAAGAGCAAGACTCTCAGTTTCAAGTTTTTCTATTTGTTCTTCTGTATGATCTATTTCTTTAGTTAAAGCATCATACTCTTTATTATTGCGCACCTGATAAAGCTGACTTTTAAATTTTTTTAAATTAGCTTTCAATCGTTCAACATCTTCATCATTTTGCTTTCGTTTCTGCAGCGACTTTTTCTTTTCAGCTTCTTTTGTTTCTATTTGCTCTCGAATAGAATTAATTTGTGCTGTAAGTTCACTTACTATAGCAGGAAGATCACCTCTTAAATCCTCAAGCTCGTCGAGTTGATCATCAATTAATTGAAGTTCATAAAGAGTTGTTAACCGTTCTACCAATTTAAATACTCCTTAATGTTTATAAAACTTTATTGGATTTGTCGTTTTTGTATATTTATAAACTTTTATTTTGCTTCTATTGCTTATTAATTCTTCAATTCTTTTTTTAACTTCGTTCAAAATCAATACTTCAGTTTCATAATGACCTGCATCTATAAGCAATATTTTATTATTTGCTTGATGAAATTCATGATATTTAATATCAGCAGTAATAAAAGCATCTGCATTAGAATTGATAGCATGACTTATTAAATTAGAACCAGCACCACCACATACTGCAACTTTTTTAATTACTTTATTTTTACCATTGCAATATCTTAACACTTCTGTATTTAATAAATTAGACACATATCTTAAAAATTCTTCTTCGCTCATTTCATTCTTGAGGATACCAATTGCACCAGCTCCAAAATTTACATTTCGATTTTTCAAGGGATAAATGTCGTAAGCTGGTTCTTCGTAAGGATGAGCTTTAATCATTGATGAGATAACTTTATTTAGATTCCACTGGTCAACAATAAATTCTAAACGAATCTCTTCGACTTTTTCAAAGATATTCTTTTTTCCAATTACAGGATTTGATTTTTCAGAACCTTTAAAAGTACCTTCCCCTTTTAATCTAAAACTGCAATTTTCATATTCACCAATAATTCCTGCCCCAGAAGAAAAAACAGCATTCGAAACTTGTTCAAGGTGGGTTTCGGGAACAAAGACTGCAATTTTAAATTGGTTTGATTCTAAATTCTGAAGAAATTTAATTTCTGTTAATTTTAATTTTTTTGCTAATTCAAATGAAACTCCATCTTTAGCAAAATCTAAATTTGTATGAGCCGAATAAACAGTTACATTATTCCTAATAATTTTCTCGATAAGTTTAGCTGTAGAGTTGAATTCAAAATCTAATTTGTAGACTGGATTGAAAAGTAGTGGATGATGTGTAAAAATAAAGTTGCAATTTTTATTTATAGCTTCCTTCAGGACTTCATCGGTAAGTTCGAGGCATAGCATTATATTTTTTATCTTTGTCCCCCGAGAGCCTATTTGAAGTCCTGTGTTATCTTTTTCCCAAGCGGCTCCAGGGGGCGACCAGCTTTCAATATAATCTGTCAGTTCTCCTGCAATCATATATAAAAAAAATGCACCCCTCTTAAAGTGGAGTGCATTTCCCATTTGAAATTCTTTTTAGAAAACCCGTTGAATATTTTTCTTTTTTTAAATGAATAATTGTCCATAAATCTACTCAAAATATATAATAATAGAACAAGAACTTCAAGAAGATTACTAATTTTCTCCCCTTTCTATCCATTTCCCATCATTTTTAATTAATTCTATAAGTTCATCCAATGCATTTTGGTCAGATATATTTCTTTTTACAATTTCTTTCCCTTTATACAAAGTAATTTTCCCAGGACCCGAACCAACATAACCATAATCGGCATCTGCCATTTCTCCTGGACCATTTACTATGCAACCCATTATTGCAATCTTAACACCTTTAAGATGTTCTGTCCTCTTGCGAATTTTATTTGTCACTTCTACTAAATCAAATAATGTTCTTCCACATGATGGACAGGCAATATATTCTGTTTTTGTAATACGCACTCTTGCTGCTTGAAGTATTCCAAAAGAAGTTTTATTTAAAAATTCTCTGCTGATATTATTCCCATATTTGTCTTTAGCATTTATCCATACTCCATCACCAAAACCATCAATAAATAGTGCACCAAAATCTGTAGCTGAATAAAGTCTTAATTCTTCTTCATCAATATTTTCATAAAATCTTTTGATAATCACAGGATTTTTTATGTCTCTCAAAATTAATTCAAAAAAGATTCTTCTCTGTTCTGCCATTCCATGCAGATTATCTGTATTAATTACAAAAACAACACTAAAATTGTTTTTTACATTTTCAAATTCATCCAAAAAAATTTCATCGATATTTAATTCTATAAAATTAATAGTAAATGAATTAGCTTCAGCATTTAAAAATTCATAAACATTTTTATAAAAAGGAAATCCTTTTGTCCTATCATTCAGGTGAATCCATTTTTCATAATCAAAAATAAGTTTTAAGTTTGGCGGCGGTTCAAAAGGAAAATCTTTTTTACCAAGATAAATTATATCCGCTGCTGAATCTGTTAACAACCATTTATCTATTTTTTCTGAATAATTATAACCAATGCTTTTCATTAATGAAAGCGAAATTACTTCTTCACTGAAATCTGCAATAACTTTTGGAACTGTTGCCCCACCAATATTTGATACTTCAAAAGTTTCTCTTCGTTTATATTCAAAAGGATTGATGGGATTTTCTTCTATATCAATAATTGGTTTATGATTTTCTCTTCCTTTATATCTGTTTACAAGAATTTTTGCAACAGGTACTTCAAATTCTGGTTCTTCTGTTAATGATACACGGATTGTATCTCCAAGTCCATCTTCAAGCAGAGTTCCAATACCAGCAGCTGATTTTATTCTGCCATCTTCGCCAAAACCTGCTTCAGTCACACCAAGATGAAGTGGATAATTCATTCCCTCTTCTTCCATTTTATTTACAAGAAGTCGATATGCCTGAACCATCACCTGAGGGTTACTTGCTTTCATCGATAGAACAATAGAATGAAAATTTTCTTCTCTGCAAATTCTTAAAAACTCCAATGCAGATTCAACCATTCCAAATGGAGTATCGCCATATCGGCTCATAATTCTATCTGATAGTGATCCATGATTAGTTCCAATTCGCAGAGCAGTGCCGTATTCTTTACAAATTTTTATTAATGGAATTAATTTTTCTCGAATTTTTTCGAGCTCTTCATTATACTGTTCATCAGTGTATTCAACAATCTGAAATTTCTTTTTATCAACAAAATTGCCCGGATTAATTCTCACTTTTTCTACAATTCGAGCAGCTACTTCAGCTGCATTTGGAGTGTAGTGAATATCTGCTATTAATGGTGTGTTAAATCCTCTTTTTCTTAATTCATTTTTAATGTTTAATAAATTCTTCGCTTCGTTTATACTTGGGGCAGTGATTCTTATATAATCACACCCCGCTTTAATCATTCGAATTGATTGCTCAACAGTTGCAATAGTATCCATAGTATTTGTTGTTGTCATCGATTGAATACGAATTGGATTATTTCCTCCAAGAGGAATATCACCAATATAAACTTCTCTTGTTTTGTATCTTGAATAACTTGTAAGACTATTACAGTATTTCTTTATTGATTCTATTTTATTTTTCATAGCATTTAATTAACAAGATTAAATGAAAAGTAGTTCTAACTTTTTTTTGAAATTTCATATAAAAATCTCGATATAAATTCAGGTGCTGAAGCAGGATCTCTTCCTGTTATTACATTACTATCAATTACAACGGGTTCATCTTTATACTCAATTCCTTCTTTTTCTAGTTCTTTTTTATCATCCGGAAAACATGTAGCAACTTTTTTTATTATCCCAGCTTTAGCAAGAATAACGGGGGCACTACAAATTGCACCAATAATT
>JARYLX010000096.1 GCA_029907415.1 Melioribacter sp. | reverse complement strand
CTCAAATAAATAATGTCTAATTGCAACTTTGCTGATGAATGATTTAATCTCTCCATTCACATTCATTTTTTTAATTGATAGAATATTACCGCCAATTTTTTCATCTCTGTTTAGAGCCGCTCCCTCAAAAATCATTGTTAGTGTAATATTTTTGATTTCGTTGTTACTTGTGTTACTCATTTTTATTTCTCCTTATAAAATTATTTTTCTGATTGTTATTCTTTGCCAATTATACCGCTAAGAAATGAGAAGATGAAAACCTTGAACATTTCATCGGAATAAATTGGTTTGAATGCTTCTACTAGTTCATCAGGAAACTTCATTTTGTTAGCTACAAAAATTCTTAAAATACCATAATAGACATCATCACGTTTACCAGCTCTTGTTTGTTCGAGCAATCTGTAACCCATATTTTCAAAAGAAGTTCCAAGATCTTTTTTCAAATCATTTCCTTTTCTTTTAAGAGTTTCAATTATCTCAGATGAATTTACTCCTGCTACTCTTCTGTATAAATTTTCGAATTTATTTTCTTCGTCCGTTTTATTTCCAGGTCGTTTAAAGTCTGAAGCATATTCAAGTAAATTCTGCAATTCTTTCTGAGCATTTTTCAACTCATAAAAACAACTTTCAAAATCCTCATAATTTGGTTTTTCACTTTCAAGTTGCTGCTTCAATTTTTCAATTGGAATTTCCATTTTTAACTCCTTTTTAATTTTTCTTCTATTAATGAATAAAGCATTAAAATTTTATTTGCTGCTTTAGAAATATTTTTTCTATTAATGTCGCGGGATAATAAATCATTAACTATATTGTTTTCATTTTTACTTCTATCATTATAATTTTTTAATCCAATTCTAATTAACTTGTAACTAATATCAATAAGCTGAGAATAATTTTTATCAAGTATGTTGTTTAGAATTCTAAACTCACCTAAATCAGAAAGAGCTGAAGCTATTTTTCTATCTGAAATTATTTTGATTGTATCATAAGGGAGAGAAAAGAAATCAATCCCTTTTTTACTCTTGATAACTATTTCGATATTCATTCCGGACCATAAACCGATTGTACTTTGTAGCTTTCTAGAATACTCTATTACAGATGTTGCAAGGATTTCTCTTTTATTTCTTGCTTCTTCACTATTTAATGACCCGTATGTTTCTTTGACAATTTTATTCAATTCAAACATCACTTTGAAAGAAGGAACGTTAATGAATATTTCTGAATTGTCAGAGAGTTTAGTTAGAGCAAGATGATGATGGATGAGGATAAAATTACATAAGTGACATACTTTTAAGCTTTGTTTCATGTTCCAGAAACCGTTAGGGAATTCATTCTCTGTTGGTCCAAACTCACTGTTTTGTACCATATTTAATTTTTCAATTCGGTTTAAAAATTTAGCTTTTCCCGGATCAATTTCATTAATCTTATTAATATCACTGTCACTAAGGTATTGAGGATTATAACAAATATGACAACTTCCTGATGATTTTATTTTATCTAATCTTTTTACAAATTCAATAAATGTATTTTTCTGGGTTGATTGAAGAAAGTTTTTATAAAGACGATTTTTCCCAACCAACGAAGATATTTTGCTCTCACTAAAATATCTCTCTTGAACATTTAATTTATTAAAAAAGGGCAATCGGATTATAACTCCACCAGCATCAATTAAAAAATCATTCACGTTGAGTTGTTCAACTTTTTCAATAGAATTTAACAATCCTACTACTCCAGCATTGTATAACCAATTCGAAGGATAAAGTGTTATTGTATTTTCACTCATTTTACCACCTCCATTAAACCTAAGCCTTGGCTTCGATGCACCCCAATTCCATTATCATAAATCATCTGCAAAATTTCTGGTCTGGATTTTATCTTAAATACTCCTGAAACACTTGGCATTTTTTCATACAGATAAATTACTTTCCTGCGCCAGTTGATAACTTCAAATTCGAATTCAAAATCATTTGTAACATTTAAAAATTCTTTCGCACATTCCTGCACAGAAAATTTTAATCCCTCAAGAAATCCTTCTTCATCTGGCAATAAAAATTTGTTTGAATCTCCTTTGTTATTTACTACAAAAGGTGATAGAGTCTTTACTTTTATTTCTTCTTCTTTAATTACTTTGTTCGGATGCAGAAAAATTCGCATTGGCTTGAAGTGTATTGAATTTCCATTATTTTGCCAGGTATGCTCCTTTACTTTCAGAAATCCGTTATAAATTTGTGTTGCAACTCTGTATGAAGAAGTTGAAAAGTTTATCTTCACAAACTTACCAGCTTTAAACTTGTCTCCCTCTAATTCCTGCAATTGTGGGAAAAATGTCCCAAATGTAAAGGGTTTTAATCTGTGGTCATTATAAAAATAAGAAAAAAGTAAAGGGTCTGATACTTCAATTAATTTTTTAATTAAAGAAATAAAACCACGACCATAATTTTTAGGTATTACTTCAGGACTTATTTCATAATCTAATGTTATTCTCACTTTTAACCTCCTTTTAATTCTTTTAATGAGATTTAAATATTTTTTATATAATCATATAAAGCCGCACTTTTACTTTTTTCCAATCTGATTCATCATAATTAATTCTTTCCACTTCGCCAGTAAGTTGTATATTTTGCCTTATTAGTCTTGAAGGAATTGGATTTTCAAAACGAGGCACATAACCTAATTTTCTGCCGTCAGTGGTATAAACTTCTAAGGCTCTGTGGTCGTATGGATTATCGGGTTCATATTTTATTATTACAGAATCATTTTCTTTTAAATTTTTCAATGCAGTTTCACCATCGTAATATGAAAAGCCGGCAATGTAGAATTTAGAAAGAAAGATTTTTTTGTCTTTAACTTTTTGCTGAAATGGAATAAATATTCCCGCTGCCCCTAATATCATTCTTTTAATAAATAATAAACGGTTCATTTATTCACCCGTTTAGTTTTATTAACTAATCATATAAAATTAAAAAGCATATTATCTGTATAAGTAGCAACTTATAAAAATTTCAACAATACACAAATTGAAATGTTATTTATATTTTATCAAAATTTTTCATTCCCAATTAAAATAGAGTTTATTTCAGATTATATTTCAAAATAAAGATAGATAACTTTTTAACTAATTTTGAATCACAATTAAAACTCACTTCCCATTATATTCATCAATTGCCATCATTTCTAATTTCTTTTTCATTTCCCTTGGAAGTGTTACAGTTTCGTAATATTTACCATCTTTCCCTTTTTCATCTGGGGAAGCAATAAATAAACCATTATTTCCATTGACAACTCTGAAACCTTTGATTAAAATTCCATCATCAGTTTCAATGTCAAAGTAGGCTAAAGTTTTACTGTTGGAATTAGAGATTTTGTTCATTCTAATTATTTTCATTTTACCCTCGTTATGTGTTTAATTAAAAAAATTCTCTCATAATTATTCTGATATAAGAAAAAATACATTCAGGAATTAAAATCATTTGTGCAGCCCTCTGTTTCTACTATTAAATCAATTTCATAAGCAATATAAAATTTTTAGAAATTTTTATAAATCAAAAAATTATTGAAATGTAATTATTTGTTAAGAATGGAAATCAGTTATATTAAAAAAAGATTTTCTGCTTCTTTGCATAATAAAGCTAAGAAAGTTAACCCTCAAGATATATAGTAGATTTTTTTTGTTATTTGGGAAATTAATAAGTTCTGGTAAGATTATATTTATCGTTTTATTTTGTAAACGAATGATTTGAAGATGTCTCTTTTGATAAAAATATTGTTCTTACGCAAACAAAGAATGTTTTCTTTGATAATTTTTAATCAATTAATTTTTTGTTCTTTATCTGGATTAATAAAGCCAAATTGAGGAGATGGTTGTAAATCAATATTAATCTCGCCAAAGCGGGCTTCATACTTTTCAATATTATCTTTCAAAGCTCTCATTAACATTTTTGCATGCTGAGGTGTAGTGATAATTCTTGCTAATACTTTTGCTTTCGGAACCCCGGGCACAACTCGCGTAAAGTCAATTATAAATTCTGCAGGTGAATGAGTAATAATTGCTAAGTTAGAATAAATTCCTTCAGCTTCCTTTTCACCAAGTTCAATATTAATTTGCTGTGGTTTTATTTCATCGTGTTCCATTTTCCCCTCGCTGTTCTGAAATTATATTTTCATTGAATTAGATACAAAAATGCCCGCATTTGAGTTAATGCGGGCATTGTAGAAATTATTTTCTATACTGGTCTGCTTTGTTGAATGCTTCTTCAGATTTTTCTTTCATACCAAGATTTGCGTAAACTTTACCAAGAAGTTCCCAGATTGTAGGTTCCTGAGGATTATCAGCTAAATATTTTTCGAGATAAGGAATTGCAGCATTAAATTTTTCTTTATATGCATCAGAAACCTCTCCTTTTTCTTCCATTTCTTCTCTCATTTTTGCACCCCAGCGAATGTAGGTAACAGCAAGATTATAAACAGCATTTGTATAATCGGGGTCAAGTTCAATTGCTGCTTTAAATTGTTTTTCTGCTTCTGCATAATTATCTGCATTTAACAAAAGAACACCGTAATTGTATCTGTAGAACTTATTATTTGGTTCTTTTTCAACTCCAGTTTTGAATGCACTCATAGCCACATCTAATTTATTAGCAGCTATATATGCATTGGATATTCTTAATAATATTTCTCCATCATCAGGGTATTTGGTTCTTCCTTTTTCAAGAATTTCAATTGCCTTATCGAAATTTTCGAATGCCTGAACACTATCTATAGGATTTTTTGAAACTTTGTAGTTATCCATTAATTGATTTCCTTTCTCAGTATAGATTTGTCCAAGCATTGCAAAAGCTTCTGGTGCAGTTCCAATGTTTACCAGTTTTTCAAGAGGAGGTATTGCATCATCAATTCTATTGAGATTAAGATAGGTATAAACCAAATTAATATATCCTCCAGCAGAATCTGGTTCACACATAATTGAGTAATTAAAACTTTCAGCAGCTTTTTCGAAGAAAAGTTTCATTGAATCCTGGTCTGTTGTTTTAGTTGCTTTGTTGAAAAAGCTTACACCTTTATTAAAGCCTGTTGCCCAATAATATTTTTTTGAATCATTAATTGCTTGCTCGAATTTTTTACTTATAGACAATGACTTATCAAAAGCTTCGAGCATTTTTGGAATATCTCCCTCTTCACCATAGAGATAACCCAACAAATACCAGCCTTCGTCGCTGTTTGGATTTTTTTGAACTTCTTTCAATAAAGTTTCTTTAGCTTTATCGTATTGCTTTTGGTTGATATAAAGTTTTGCTCCTGTTAATTCAGCGGATGCACATTGGAATGCGGTAATTCCTAATACCATCCCTAAAATACTTAAATAAATAAATACTTGTTTCATTGATTCTCCTAAATAAAAAATATGTAAAAATATGTATCGAAAAATAACCAATTTCAAATTCGCAAGTCAAGGTTAATAATAAAAAACCCTGGGATAAATTCCAGGGTTAAAATATTTTTATAATAAAATATCTACCTAAACTTCCATTATTTCCTTTTCTTTATGCTTAATTAATTCATCAATTTTTGCAATATGTTCATCAGTAACTTTCTGAACTTCCTTTTCTGCTTCTTTGAGTTCATCTTCTGTCAATTCTTTATTTTTTTCCATTTTTTTAAGACGGTCATTTGCATCTCTTCTAACATTTCTTAGTGCTATTTTTGCGTCCTCTCCAAATTTTTTCACAAGTTTAACTAATTCTTTCCTTCGTTCTTCTGTTAATGGAGGTATTGGGATTTTAATATTTGTTCCATCACTTACTGGATTTAAACCAAGTTCTGATGCAAGAATTGCCTTTTCAATAACACTCACCATACTTTTATCCCATGGTGTAATTGAGAGAGTGTGCACATCGAGAACTGAAACATTACCTACTTGATTTAAGGGGGTCATTGTTCCATAATAGTCTACTTTGATACCATCTAATAATGCAGTTGTAGCTTTCCCGGTTCTTATTTTTGCAATTTCATTTCTAAAAGCTTCTATTGTTTTGTCCATTTTTTGTTTGGCATCTTTAATAACTTGATTGTTCATCATGGCTGCCTCGCTATTTGGAATTAATTAGATTTTTGATGAAAAATTTCCTACAGATGTTCCAACATTTTCACCTGTAACTACTTTTAATAAATTATCGGGCACATCCATATTAAAAACAACAATTGGCAAATTATTTTCCTGACACATACTAATTGCAGTTAAATCCATAACTCTTAGATTCATCTTAAGAACATCAAGATAAGAAATTTGTTCGAACATATTTGCATTTGGATTTTTTTCAGGGTCTGAATCAAAAACTCCATTGACTCTTGTTCCTTTAAAAATTGCATCTGCTTCAATTTCAACGGCTCTTAATGTTGCTGCAGTATCTGTACTGAAATATGGATGACCAGTTCCTGCTCCAAAAATAACAACTCTGCCTTTTTCCAGATGTCGAATAGCTCTTCTTCTAATGTAAGGTTCAGCAACCTCTTCCATTTTAATTGCAGTCATTAACCTTGTAAATATTCCTTTATTTTCGAGTGCATTTTGCAAAGCCAGTGAATTAATAATTGTAGCAAGCATTCCCATCTGGTCGCCAGTTACTCTATCTATTCCTTGAGATGCAGCATTTAATCCTCTGTAAATATTCCCCCCGCCAATAACAATTCCAATTTGAACACCAAGGTCGTGAACTTTTTTTATTTCATCCGAAAAATAATTAAGAACTTTCGGGTCAATGCCAAAAGATTGGTCTCCCATCAAAGATTCGCCGCTAAGTTTAAGAAGTATTCTCTTGTATTTAAGATTAGGCTGCATAAGATGCTCTTTACTAAGAATTATTGCAAGTCAATATAAAAAAAAAGGTCTTATTAAGAAATAAGACCTTTTAGAATTACTTCTTTTCGTCGCTTAAATGGAAGCGTTTGAATCTTGCCAGTTTTACCTGTGAATTATTTTTCTTATTAAATTCCTCGATTAGGGTTCCTACTTTTTTTGAATTATCCTTCACAAAAATTTGTTCAATCAAACAATTTTCTTCATAGAACTTATTCAACTTACCCACAGCAATTTTTTCAAGTACCTGTTCGGGTTTTCCTTCTTTACGAGCAAGTTCTTTATAAATCTCGAGTTCTTTTTCGATAATAGATTTGTCAACTTCATCTCTATAAATTGTAATTGGTCTCATTGCAGCAATTTGCATTGCAATATCTTTCAAAATTGGCTGCAGTTCAGAAACTTTATCTTGAGGAACATTTTCTGCAGAGACAATTACACCAAGTTTAGAACCGTGATGAATATAATCTACAATTAAACCATTTTCAACATTTTCAAAAGCAAATCTTGATATTTGAATTTTCTCTCCAATTTTGCCAATTAAAGCATTAAGTTCATCCTGAACATTTTTCCCGTTCATTGATAATTGCAGCAAAGAATTTATATCAGCCGGTTTATTTTGAACAAGTGTATCAAGAACAAAATTTGCAAAATTTACGAAGTCTTCACTTTTAGCAACAAAATCTGTTTCACAATTAATTTCTACAATAACAGCAGAACTGCCATTATTAAAAACACGTGTTAAAATCAAACCTTCATTAGCTACTTTCTCAGCTCTTTTAGCAGCAACAGCAGCTCCTTTTTTCCTAAGTAATTCAATAGCTTTTTGAAAATCACCATTAGCTTCTTCAAGAGCTTTTTTGCAGTCAACCATTCCTGCGCCAGTTTTATCTCTTAATTCCTTTACTTGAGTTGCACTTATTGCCATAATCTTTTCTCCAATTTCAATTTTGTTTTTCCTGTGATGATGGATTTTCTTCTTTAATGTTTTGATTTTCATCTGTATTAGTTTGTTTAGAGGCAGAAGGTTCAGCTTGAGTGGATTCTGCTTTTCGTTTATATTCACCTTTTTTATCGTCGTTATTGAATTTGACTCTTCTAATTCTTCCTTTAACTTGTTTCTTTTCTGGTTCCTGTTGTTCCTGTTCCTCTGTAACTTTCTTTTCTCTTTCTTTTTCAGCAACTTCCTGAGCCTTTAGTTCTTTTGCTTTTGCATTGCCTTCTATTACAGCATCTGCAATTACTTTTGTAATAATTTCAATTGCACGAGATGCATCATCATTTGCCGGGATAACATAATCAATTGGGTCGGGGTCACAATTTGTGTCAACAATTGCAAATACAGGGATATTTAATCTTTCAGCTTCTTTAACTGCAATAGCTTCTTTTTTAACATCAACTACAAACAATGCACCTGGCAATTTTGTCATTGTTTCAACACCATCAAGCACCTTTCTTAATTTGTCTTTTTCTCTTGTTAGAACCAATCTTTCTTTCTTTGTTATTTTATCGAATGTACCATCGCTTTCCATTTTTTCTATGTTCTGAAGTCTTTTAACACTTTTGCGGATGGTAGCAAAGTTTGTAAGCATTCCACCAAGCCATCTTTCGCTTACCCAATTTGAATCACATCTTTTTGCCTCTGCTGCAATAGTTCCTTTTGCTTGCTTTTTAGTACCAACAAAAAGAACTTTTTTACCTTGCGATACTATTTCAGTGATTGCTTCAGCAGCACGGTCAATAGCTTGTTGTGTTTTCTTAAGGTCAATAATATGAATCCCATTTTTTTCCATAAAAATGTAAGGTTTCATTTTGGGATTCCAACGGCGTGTCAGGTGACCAAAGTGTGCACCTGCTTCAATTAAATCAGTAAGTTGTACTCTTGGCATATTTTTCTCCTGTTTTATCTTCTACTCTCATCTTATCCTCCATTGCATTAAGCAGTGGCTGAATAAGTTTGCTTATCATCCCAAGTCAATGGGACACAGGAAGCAAATACGAGAGTATGAATGATTAAATAAATTAGTTGATTATCTCTTAGAGAACTGGAATCTTTTTCTTGCTTTCTTCTGTCCGTATTTTTTGCGTTCGACCATACGTGGGTCACGCTTTAACAATCCTTCTGCTTTTAATAAAGGACGAAACTCCGGATTAATATCTTCTAGTGCACGTGCAATCCCGAGTCTTATAGCATCAGATTGTCCAGTCACTCCACCTCCAGAAACATTGGCAAAGACATCATACTTACCTAATGTTTGAGTTACAACAAAAGGCAGTAAAATGTTATCTCGATGTTCTTTAAGTGGAAAATAATTTTCAAATTCTCTTTCATTAATTGTTACTTTGCCAGAACCATTTCTTAAATAAACTCTGGCAACTGCATTTTTTCTTCTGCCGACAAATATTTTATCTGCCATCAAATCACTCCGTTATAAACTTAATACTTCAGGTTTTTGAGCTGCATGAGGATGATTTTCCCCGGCATAAACTTTTAATTTCTTAATTAATTTTCTCCCAAGTCGATTTTTAGGTAACATACCCTTTACTGCATGTTCCACAACAAATTCAGGTTTTTTAGCAAGCAGCTCTTGAAAACTTTTGATTTTAACTCCACCTGGATACATTGTATGCCAAAAATAAGTTTTCAGCGATTCTCTTTTACCTGTAACCCGTACTTTATCGGCATTAATGACGATTACAAAATCACCTGTATCCATGTTGGGTGTAAATACTGGTTTATGTTTACCCCTGATAATTCTTGCAACTTTAGCAGCCAATCTGCCTAAAACCTGATCTTTAGCATCAACAATGTACCATTTTCGATTTGCTTCTTCAGGTTTAATGAACTTGGTAATCTTTTCTTGCTTCAAGATAGCCTCCAAATACAAAAATCTATTTTTCAAAGGTTTCAAATATATTTCTATAGTCTTAGAATGTCAAGAAATTCGAAATTTTTAATTTATTATCTTAATTCCGACATAGAAAAATAAAAGGGAC
>JARYLX010000095.1 GCA_029907415.1 Melioribacter sp. | reverse complement strand
AACCGGAGAAAGAACACAAAGAGATCTCCCAATGAAAATTATATTCGGTGGTATTTTATTAACTGCTATTCTAATATTTATTTTCTTTTTATTTGGTGTTGTAAACAATTTGTTTCAGGCTCTCGTTGGTTTGTTAATTGTGCTAATAATTTCATTCCTGTTTACCACAGTTGCGGCTACAGCAATAGCAATTGTAGGTACTAATCCTGTCTCAGGCATGACTTTAATGACTTTAATTTTATCATCTGCTGTGTTAGTATCAGTTGGCTTAACAGGAACCTCAGGAATGATTTCTGCATTAATTATAGGTGGAGTAGTTTGTACAGCTTTATCTCAAGCAGGTGCATTTATTACTGATTTGAAAATTGGTTACTGGCTTGGTTCATCACCTTATAAACAAGAAAGATGGAAATTTGTTGGAACAATCTTTTCTGCTGCTACTGTAGCATGGATAATCATGGTATTAAACGAGACCTATGGTTTCAGAGGCGAGAATGCACTTGTAGCTCCTCAGGCAAATGCAATGGCAGCAGTCATTAAACCATTAATGTCAAATCAGCCTGCACCATGGATGCTTTACTTAGCAGGTGCTTTCTTTGCATTAATTCTTACAATAATTAAAGTGCCGGCACTTCCATTTGCTCTTGGGATGTACATCCCATTAGAATTAAATACACCGCTCTTAGTTGGAGGCTTAATTGCCCATTTCGTATCAACAAGAAGTAAAGATGAAACAATTAACAATTCAAGAAGAGAACGCGGGACATTAATTGCTTCTGGCTTTATTGCTGGCGGCGCTCTCTTCGGTGTGATAAGTGCTATACTAAGATATGCAGGTTACAATTGGGTTAATCTTGAATGGCAGGAATCGAACACCGCTGAATTGCTCGCTCTCATTATGTTTACATTAATTTCAGCTTATATGATATGGGATTCATTTCGAATCAATAATAAAGAATAATTACGGTTCTCTTGCTGATTAAAGAATTTTTTACTTTTGCCTGTTAAAAAATTTTATGCTTTTTAAAATTAAATACTATATTTCTGGAATATGAAGATGAAAACAAAAATATTTTTTACAGTAATAATTCTGGTGTTAACTATGCAGGAAACAATATTCACACAAAATAAAGAAAGAAAAGATGTCCCAGAAAAATATAAGTGGGATAATTCTGTTCTTTACAAAAATCTTGATGAATGGAACCAAGAAAAAATTGAAATTGAAAATCAAATTGAAAAAATAAAAACATATCAAAATAAACTCTGTGAAAATGCCAATACATTTTATGATGCTCTAAAACTCTACTTTGAGACATTAAAAAAATATTATAAACTATCCGACTATGCTTTCAGACTTGCAGATGAAGACTTGAGAATCAGTGAACATCAAGCATTAAATCAGCAGGCAACTACACTTGGAACAAAACTAAACGAGGCTTCATCTTTTATTAATCCAGAAATCTTAAAAGCCGAACCAGAAAAAATTAAAAGATTCTTTGACGAGAAAAAAGAACTTGATGAGTTCCGATTTTATGTAAATGATATTTTGAGATTGCGAGAACATACTCTATCGGCACGAGAAGAGGAAATACTCGCAAGTGCTGGACTAATTACTTCTACACCAAGCGAAGTCTATGGAATTTTTGACAATGCAGAAAAACCAAATCCAAAAGTAAAATTATCGACTGGCGAAGAAGTTGAACTTACATCTGCTGCTTACACTAAATATAGAACTGTTCCTAATCGTGCAGATAGAGAACTTGTAATGAAATCTACATTTGAAAATTATAAAAGATTTCAAAATACCATAGGAGCTAATCTTGCTGGAAAACTGAGAGCTGATTATTTCTATGCAAAGAATAGAAAATATAAAACTGTTCTTGAAAGCTCTCTTAATGTTAACAATATACCTGTTTCTGTTTACGAAAATTTAATTAATCAGATAAATAAAAATTTACCTACACTTCATCGTTTTTTAAGGTTAAAATCAAAAATGCTCGGGGTTGAACAACTTCATTATTATGACCTTTATACTCCGCTTGTAAAATCAGTCGAATTTAAATTCAGTATTGAAGAGGGACAAAAACTTTTACTCGAAGTTTTCAACCCTATGGGTGAAGAATATGTCAACACAGTTAAAAAGGCTTTCGAAGAAAGATGGATTGATTATCTTCCAACAGCAGGAAAAAGAAGCGGCGCTTATTCATCCGGAGCTGCTTATGAATATCATCCTTATATTCTTATGAACTGGACTGATGATTATGAATCAGTTTCAACACTTGCTCATGAACTTGGTCACACAATGCATAGTTATTTTTCTAATAAGCATCAACCATTTGTTAATTCTCAATATTCAATTTTTGTAGCTGAAATTGCATCCACAATCAATGAAACATTACTCAACCATTACATGGTTAACAATGTAAAAACCGATGAAGAAAAATTATACTTGCTTGGTTCTTATCTCGATTTATTGAGAACAACAATATTCCGTCAAACATCATTTGCCGAGTTTGAACTGGAAATTCATAAGCGAATTGAAAATGGCGAACCGCTTACTGGTGAAGATTTAAGCAGAATTTATTATGACATTGTAAAAAAATATTATGGTCACAATGAAGGCATTTGCATAGTTGATGATTACATTGCTTATGAATGGGCTTATATTCCTCATTTTGTAAATTATACTTATTATGTTTATCAATATTCTACTTCTTTGATTTATGCAACTGCATTTGCAGAAAAAATATTGAAAGAAGGTCAGCCTGCAGTAGATAAATTTTATAGCATTTTAAAAGGCGGCAGTTCAGACTATCCAATAGAATTAATTAAAAAGGCTGGACTTGACCCGCTCTCATCGGAAGCATTTGATTTAACAATGGAAAAGATGAATAAGGTAATGGATATGATAGAAGAGATAATTAACAAACAAAAATAAAATCATTGGAACTGTCTAAAAAGTAAATTTTTTATAATAATAACAGTTAACCAAATTCATTTTTTGATTTTGCTTACTAGAGCTCTTTGCAAGTCTTATTTATTAACTGAATTTTACTTAATTAATTCAGCTTTAACTTGCGCAATGCTAAACCAATTGCTGTTTCTATGGAATATTTTTCGTCGAGATATTCAATCACTAAACGGCAGAATTCTTTTATATATCTTCTCGGAATTAATATTCCATAAAAAGCAGCGGCTAATTCTAAAAGCTTGTTCATTTTACCTAATACTCCTTTTCCAGTTTTATTATCGTATTTTTTAATTAAATGTTTACAGTTAAAAATTTATGACAATCAAAGAAGCAAGAAAACTTTTCCCTCACTTAAAAACTGAACAAATTTATTTCAATCATGCATCACTCGGTCCTTGGTGCGATTTAGCATTAAAAAGAATTAATGAATATGCTCTTCAAAGAAGCGGCGAAAAAATTGAAAATTATGAATATTTTCTTAAATGGAATTTAAGTGCAAAAGAAAAACTCGGAAAGTTAATAGGAACAACACCCGATAGAATTGCATGGATTGATAATGTTTCAAATGGATTAAACTTATTAGCTCAGGGTTTGAAGTGGAATTCTGGAGATAAAATTATTCTAAACGATATTGAATTTCCTTCCAATGTTTATCCTTTTATGAATTTAAAAAAACATGGTGTGGAGATTGAATTCATAAAAAATCGTAATGGAATTGTTGATATTGAAGATATTGAAAAAGCAATAACACCAAAGACAAAATTAATCTCAATCAGTTATGTGCAATTTTTGACAGGTTACAGAGCAAATATTGATGCCATTGGCGAACTGTGCAAAAAGCATAACATAATATTTTGTGTAGATGCTATTCAGGCAGCTGGAGTTGTTCAGATTGATGTCCAAAAATCTAAAATTGATTTTTTAGCAGGCGGAACTCAAAAGTGGTTAATGTCTTCTCAAGGCTTATCTTACATTTTTATTACAGAAGAACTTCAAGAGCAAATTGAGCAAAAGTATGTTGGTTGGATATCGGTAGAAAACGCATGGAATTTACTCGATTACAATTTAAAATTAAGAAAGAATGCAGACCGCTTTCAAACTGGAACTATTAATGCACTTGGAGTAGCAATTTTTGATGCCGTATTAAATCTTTTTATTGAATTTGGAATGGAAAATATTGAAAGTTGTATTTTAGATAACACAAATTACTTTATAGAAAAATTATCAGAATTAGGTTTGAATCCCATATTAAAAAATGTATCCCCTGAAAACAGAGCGGGTATAATTACATTCAAACACAACAAATCAAAAAAGATTTTTGACGAATTAGAGAAACAAAAAATTTATTGTGCGGTTCGAGAAGGAATGATTCGTTTCTCACCGCATTTTTATAATACAAAAGAAGAAATTGATTGTGTTCTTGAAAATCTCAATGAAATCATTAAAAAGATAGAGTAATTATAAGTTCTTTCTATTCGTTCGGATTATAAGTCAATTCAACTTTTACATGAAAATCTGCACCGCTGAATAATGTATATTTAACTTCACTGATTGTGCATTTATAATCTTCACCAACCAAATCGCTAACAACTTTTGCAATTGCATTCTCAAGTGTACCAATGCTCACATTTTTAAGTTTGTTTTTCAAAAGTTTATCAACATCTAAGGTTTTATCCTGTTCTGCCATTTTATTGTCTCCTTTTATTTTTTCGTTTGATTAGACGAATACAAATGTGCTTAGTTGGGAAAATTTCAGCTGCGAATAAAATTCAACAACTCTTCTGTTTTTTCTTTCATTAATTTTTCGTTTCCTCTTGATTCAACATTTAAACGCAAAAGCGGTTCGGTATTGCTCATTCTCACATTAAAACGCCAATCAAAATATTCAACACTAACTCCATCTAATTCATCAATTTTTCCATCACTATATTTTTCTTTTATTGCAAGAAGTTTTGCCTTCGGATTTTCAACTGTTGAATTAATTTCACCTGAACATGGATATGCTTTTATCATTCCTTCAACAAGTTCAGAAAGTTTTGCATTTTCTTCCGATAAAAGTTGAAGTATCAATAAAAACGGAATTATACCACTATCTGAATATGAATTATCTCGAAAGTAATGATGTGCAGACATTTCTCCACCATAGATTGCATTAACTTCTCTCATCTTTTGTTTTATAAAAGCATGTCCACTCTTAGAAATCACAGGTATACCACCTGCTTTAGTAACCACATCTATAGTATTCCATGTTAATCTTGGGTCATAAACTATTTTTTCTCCAGGATGATTTTTTAATATTGATTTTGCAAGCAGTCCAACTATATAATAACCTTCAATAAAATTTCCTTTTTCATCAAAAAAGAAACAGCGGTCGTAATCACCGTCCCATGCTACTCCCAAATCAGCATTATGTTCTATTATTGCATCAATTGTAGACTTTCTATTTTCTGGAAGCAATGGATTTGGTACCCCATTCGGGAAATTTGAGTCGGGCTCAAAAAATACTTTGACCATATTAATCGGAAGAAATTTTTCTAATTCATTCAATGCAGGACCAACACAACCATTCCCCGCATTAAGAACAACTTTAAATGGCTTAATTTTTTGTGAGTCATAAAATTTATTCAGATTGGAAATGAAATCATTCATTATATTTTTCTGGTAAGTTTTCCCCTTTTGAGAAGCTTCACTTCCAAGATTATCATTTAAAATCATTTTTTCAATTTCATTAAGACCTGAATCGTAACCCAAAGGAACGGAACCTCGCTTAACAAATTTTAATCCGTTATATTGAGGTGGATTGTGACTTGCTGTAATCATAACTCCACCATCTGCATTCAAGAATGGAGTCCCAAAATAAATCATTTCCGTTCCACATAATCCTATATCAATAACATCACATCCTGCATCATTTAATCCATTTGCAAGTGCTTGAGATAACTCTAAGGATGATTTTCTTACATCTCTTCCAATAACAACAAGTTTTGCATTTAAATAAACAGCAAGTGCTCTCCCTATTTTGTAAACTAATTCAGAATTTAATTCCTGGGGAACTACTCCCCTTATATCATAAGCTTTGAAAGAAGAAATTCTTTCCATTACATAACTCCATAATCTTTATCTTAAAAATAATGAATAAATTCTAAACGAACATAATTGAGTTGAAAAAGATTTGATGAATTAGAAAAGTTTTGATAAAAACCGATTTGAAATTTGTTCTTAATCAAAGTTTGCCTGCTTTATAACTTAATAAAGATTGATTTAAAAATTATAATAGTTAACAATCATGAATCATTCATAAATGAAAAACCATTTGCATAAAAGTTGTTTTTCATAAAGCATGGGGTTAAAAGAATTTTTGAGTCTCACTTTTCACAATTGTAGTGAACTTGATTACTTAATATTCTCATCAACTGGTTTGTTTACTTTTCTACAGCAGAAAGATTTTAAGAAAGACTATTAACATTAATGAAACAATGACTTTGAAATTGCTATATACTTCCAGTTTAATTTCATAAATTCATAAAATTTGTTAATCTACAATTGAAAGTCAAAAAAACGAATTTTACTTTATAATGTGGACTTTTATATGATATGTCAATAAACAACAAGAAATATTATTATAGAAAAGAATAAATTTCTTTTACTATACTTTCTGAAGCTCCGATGTTGTCTCTTACAAACTTGCCACAAATTTGGCCAATATTTTTTCTGTATAATTCATCAGAAAAGAGTTTTCGCAAAGTTTTATATGCAGATTTTTTATTATGAATAACTAATCCTCCTCCAATTTCTCTTAACTTAATTGCTTCTTGACTGTTTTCGTGTTTAGGACCATAAATCACAGGAATTCCATATACAGCCGGCTCAAGAACATTATGAATTTGCTTAAAGCTTCCTCCTACATAAGCAACATCTGCATAGTAATACAGTGTAAGCAATATTCCAATTGAATCCACAATAATAATTTGTTCATTATTATAATTATTCATGAATGAAAATCTTATAGTTTTATATTTTTTGTAAAAATAATTTTCTATCTTCTCAAGGTGAATGAGTGTCGGTTCGTGGGGAACAATTATCACAACAACATCTTTATCATATTTTAATAAATTAGTTACTGCTGGAAATATTACTTCCTCATCGCTCTCCCATGTGCTTCCCAATACTAAAATTTTTTTCCCTTCAAAAATTCCTTCGCGGAACAATTTTTTTTCTTTTGCCTGAAGACTTTTTTGATAAACCCTGTCAAATCGGGTATCTCCTACAGCTTTTATTCTTTCTGGATTAACTCCAAACATTAAAAAGTTTTTCACATCATTTTCAGAAACAGCAAGAATTTTTTCTGCACATGAATATATATGTTTATGAAAATTTTTTATTACTGGTAAATAACGTTTATTATTATTTCGCATTGTAGCATCTACAATAAAAAAAGGAATCTTTTTATTTTTTAGTTGCCAAATCATATTTGGCCATATATCGTATCGCATAAATATTGCAAGAACTGGGTCTATCATTTCCAAAAATTTTTCTGCATGTTTTGGAATATCAAAGGGCATATAACAAATTACATCCGCATAAGGATATTTAAGTGAATTACGATAACCAGAGGGAGAAAAAAAAGTAACAATTATATTGACATCTTTTTCTGATTTTATTTTTTCAATTATTGGCTTTGCCTGTTCAAATTCACCCATAGAAGAAGAATGAACCCAGATACTTTTCTTCTTTCTGTCAATTTTTGAAAGGTCTTTCTCAAGATTCGAAAAAAGATTTTTTCTATCCTGTATACTAATTCTGATTTTTTCATTAAGAAAAGGAGAAATTAAAACTAAGGCATATAATGCAGGATAATAAAAAATATTATAAAGCAAATACCAGATTATTCTCATAATTCATTTAGAAAGTTTATTACGTTATGAAAAACAAAATCAGGGGTTAAATCTTTCATACATTTAAAATGATTTTCTGGGCATTTTTCTTTTCCAATATGACTGCAAGGTCTGCAAATTAATAATTCATTCTCGAGTATCAAATTCTTTATTTTGTATGGTACAAATCCAAATTCTTTCACACTTGAACCAAATATTACTACAACTGGTGTATTCACTGCAGCAGCTGTGTGCATTAATCCCGAATCATTTGTTACTATCAATTTGCATTTTTTCATATAAGCAGCAGTTACAAGAATTTCATCATTGTTCTGCAGATTAATACTATTTGGAATTTGTTTGCTTATCTCAGAGCATATTGTTTCATCATCTTTCCCACCAAAAATTAGTACAATAAACCCTTCTCTCGAAAGTTTTTTCCCAAGTTCAATAAAATATTCAGGCAACCATCTTTTAGTAAAATGTTTTGAACCCGGACAAAAACCTATAATGGATTCATTCTTAAAATCAAAAATTTTATTTTCAATTTCTTCTGGAATAAATATTTCCAGACCATCACTATCTAATTGAATATCAGGAAATGAATTTGCATATCTTTCAACAATTGTTTTTGATTTTCGTAATAAATTTATTTTGAAATTAACAAGTAAAAATTTTTTTACGGAGTGTTTGTTAAAGCGGTAAACCGGAGCTTTTAAATTAAATGTTACTTTTCTGCTTCTAAAATTATTTTGTAAATCAAGAATAAAGTTGTATTTGTTTTGTTTAAGTTCATTTAACAATTCTTCAATATGTTCTGTATTAAACTCGTAAACTTTTTCCAGATACTGGTTATATTTTAAAACATCTGCATACTGACTTCTTACGAGAAAATCAATTTGAGAATTCGAATATTTTTTTTTCAATGCGCGTATAATTGGAGTTGTGAGTAACACATCTCCAAGCGAGCTTAACCGAATTACTAATATTCTTTTCAAATTTTTTCTTAACAATAAATAATTTTGAACCAAAAATTAGATAATAAATTTTAGCATTCAAAGTTCTGGTTGGAAGTAAGTTCATTCTTAATTATTTTTCGACAGAAAAAATAATGAGATTGAGAAATGACAACATTACCACCGCCGGCAACAAAACTATTTCCAGAAGATTCGCTTGAAAAGAAATGTTACAATATTGCCGAATCATTAAAAGAATATATACCTATAATGAATGAAAGATACCGACTTGGATTTAATTTATATCGTTATATGAAAGGCGAGGGAGACCCACCGGAAGTATTTATTAAAACAGCAAAAATTAAATTCGAACATATTTCAAGAGAAGAGTTAATAGAAAAAATTAACAATTCAATTAAATCACTATCTACTTAGCAATATAAAATTATCCTTTTTCTACAATGTTTTGCTTTGTGCTACAAATTTCCATTTGTGAAAATTTTTGTAATTCGTATCTGTGTTACTAAATTCTTACTGACATTCTTAGGAAACCGCCGTTATTTTCTTCCCTGTCATTCTGAAGAGACCGCTAATAGGTGGACGACGAAGAATCTAATCACAGTTTTTTGTTTTTAAGAGATTCTTCATTTCGCTTCACTCCATTCAGAATGACTTTTTATATTACTGCATCATTTTGTAAAAACATGCAAAAAATCATAATACCAATATTACATTTCAAAGAGATTCTTCGATTTTAGACTTTATCACAATTAATCATTATAAAGAACTCTCCCTAACTCCCTCTCTTAAAAAGAGAGGGACTTTAAGCCTCAGAATCTTTACTTCCTGAATATTTTCTTTAATTTTTTTAATAACATAAAATAATTCATCAAAATGATATATATTTTTCTGTCATTCTGAGGCGACCACCGTTAGGTGGACTACGAAGAATCTAGTCCAAATTTTTTGTTTTAATGAGATTCTTCATCCCGCTTCGTTCCATTCAGAATGACTGTATTATTCTTTTTTGTTGAGATACTTCGTCCGCCTGCAGCAGACTTAGTATGACTGTTATTATGTTATTTCCTTATCAGAATTTTTTGTTATAATTTTT
>JARYLX010000094.1 GCA_029907415.1 Melioribacter sp. | reverse complement strand
ATAATGATGAATATTTCTCCACTATTTCTAATAATGCTGGAGGAATTAGCTATTTTAAAAATCCACTTCATGGTAGAATAACCAGATATCGTATTAATGAAGTCCCGCCAGATAGACCAGGAAAATATGTTTATATAAAAGATAAAGAAAGTAAAGAATATTGGTCATTAAGCTGGCAGCCTGTTGGTAAATATAAAGATTCTTACAAAACAGTTCATGGTTTTGGTTATACTAAAATAGAATCCTTTGTTAATAATATTCTTGCTGAAGGTTTGTTTTTTGTTCCATTAGATGATAATAGAGAAATATGGAAAGTGATTATTAAAAACAATTCAAACAATACTCGTAAACTCTCTTTATATGCTTATGTTGAATTTGCATTAGGGCATGGTTTGATAGATTTAATAAATCAATGTGATGACCAGCATTTTAATAGAGTTTATTTTGATAAGGGCTTAAATACTTTATTTGCCACTAAAACTTACTGGGTTACAAAATCCAATGGCACGCAGCAGCAAGAAAATCAAGAATGGGACCAGTGGGCATTTTTTACTGTTAATATTCCAGTTGTGCAATATGAAACTCTAAGAGAACGATTTATTGGAAATTATCGTACTGAGAGTAATCCTTTAGGATTAGAACTAAATGAATTGTCTTGTAAAGATACAGATTATGGGAATGCTGTTGGAGTACTTAGAGTTGATGTTGAGTTAGAACCAAATGAAATTAAGGAAATAATTTTTTCTCTTGGAGTTATTCCTAAAAAAGAATTTAATGAGAAAAAAGAACAGACAATCAGAAGATACAGCGATAGTGAATCTGTAAATGATGCTTTCCTAAAAGTTCGTGATAAATGGGAAGAATTTATAAATCATACTTGTTGTAATACACCGGATAAGGATATAAATATTTTTATGAACAACTGGATTCCTTATCAGGCGAAGGTTGCTTTTGACATAGGAAGAGTTGCAAGCTTTTATTATTGGGGAATTAGTAGAGGTTTTGGTTTTAGAGATACAGCTCAGGATACAATTGCTGTTACTATTGCAATGCCTGAAAAAGCGAAAGAAAGAATACTTTTGCTATCAAGACAAATGTTCAAAGATGGCAGAGTATACCATCATTTCTATAATGACTCTGATGGAGAACTAACCAAACATTGTGATGACCCCGTCTGGTACATTTTAGCTGTAACAGAATACATACGTGAGACAGGCGATATCAAAATACTGAATGAAAAAGTTCCTTATGTTGACAGTGAGGAAGGAACTGTATTAAGTCATTTATATTCAGTAGTTAATTTTATAAAAAATATTTTAACTCCCAGAAATTTACCTGTCTTTGGTAGAGGTGATTGGAATGATACTTTAGATTACATTGGAGGAGATGATGGTGGAGAGAGTGTTTGGGCTGCTATGTTTTATGTAGCAATGTTGAACAGATTAATTGAATTATTTGAACATGTAAACATAGATTATAAAGAAATCGATGAATTAAAAAATAAAATAATAAAAAGTATAGATGATTTATGCTGGGATGGAGAGTGGTATATTAGAGCATTTGGAAGCGGTAAAAGAAAAATTGGTTCTAAGGAAAATAAGTACGGTAAGATATTTATTAATACTCAAACCTGGCCAGTAATTGCAAATTTACCTGACAAACAAAGATTAATTAAAGCACTGGATAGTGTCGTGAAATATCTTGATACAGAATATGGTCCTAAAATATGTGCACCTGCATTTAAAGAGATTGATACTAATGTCGGTTTAATTACACGATGTGTTGCTGGTAAGAAAGAGAATGGTGGTATATTCTGTCATCCTATTACATGGCTTATACAAGCCGAAGCTATTATGAAACGTGGTAATATTGCTTTTGGTTATCTCAAAAAAATATTACCAAACAGAATTGATTCTGATATTTTTACTGTCGAACCTTATGTATTTTCACAATATATAACAAGCAATGAACATACATCACCGGGTAAAGCAAGTCATTCCTGGCAGACAGGAACCGCAGCTTGGATGTATAGGATTTTCTATGATTATATTTTAGGTGTTAGATCTACTTATAATGGTTTATTAATTGACCCTGTAATACCTTCCAACTGGCAATTAGTTAAAGTAGAACGAGTTTTTAGAGGCACTAGATACATAATTGAAATACATAATTTTGAAGGTTTAGAAAGCGGGGTTAAAGAAATTTTAGTTGATGGTGAAAAATTACCGTCAAATATTATCCCTGTTACAAACAAAAAAGTTTGTAATGTAGTGGTTAAAATGGGTAAGTAATTATAAAAGGATTTTTTATGCTTCGCAGATATAATAATAATCCGATTATTACCAGAAAAGATATTCCTGAAATTAAACCTCATCTAATTGATGTTTCATCTGTTTTTAATCCTGGCGCAATAAAATTTAATGGTAAGTATTTGTTGCTTCTGAGAGTACAAAACAGAGGAAGAGAAACCTTTATTGTTAAGGCTGTGAGTGATGATGGAATTAATTATAAAGTTGATGATAAGATTGTCAACTTCATTGGTTTAGAAAAACTAACAAAAAAAGTTTATCATATATATGATACAAGAATAACTAAAATAGATAATACTTTTTTTATAATGTTTGCAATGGATATGGATGATGGATGCAGACTTGGTTTAGCTTCTACAAATGATTTTGAGGAATACAACTTTTTAGGGATAGTGTCTAATGATGACTCAAGAAATGGAGTACTCTTTCCAGAGAAAATAAATGGAAAATTTTTAAGGTTCGAAAGACTAAATAAAGTACAGCTTGAAGGTGGACCAACTACAGGTAATACAATTTATCTATCTGAATCAGAAGATCTTTTGAACTGGAAAATTATTAAACCAGTTATGTCAGGAAGATTTCATTACTGGGATGAAAATATTGGTTCAGGGCCACCACCAATAAAAACAAAAGAAGGATGGCTGCATATTTATCATGGTGTGGCTACTCATTTTGCAGCATCAAATATTTATCAAGTTGGAGTAGCACTTCATGATTTATCGGACCCGGGTAAAGTTATTCATCGTGGGAAATATAATATTCTTGAACCTCGTGAATTATATGAAATGGTTGGTCAAGTTCAAAATGTTTGTTTCCCATCTGGAGCAATTGTAGAAGAGTTTGATGAGGACGGTTTTGCTGTTAATTCAAGTAAAATATTGATTTACTACGGTGCAGCTGATACTTCAGTATGTTTGGCTTTTTCAACAATAGGAGAATTAATTGATGCAGCTAAGCAATAAAAAATTTTATTACTCATTTTATGCTCTTCTTTTATTGTATAATTTTTCATTTGCTCAATCAATTCCAATACCACAAGTTGATTTTAATCCACGAAATTATATATGCTATTTTACAGATGAGAATATTATTGTCGATGGTAAACTTGATGAAATATCATGGCAAAAAGTTGATTGGTCAGAAGATTTCGTAGATATTGAAGGAGAGTTAAAACCAAAGCCTCGTTTTAGAACAAGAGTGAAAATGTTATGGGATAATAATTATTTCTATATTGCAGCAGAATTAGAAGAACCTCATATCTGGGCTACATTAAAAAATCGTGACGATATAATTTTCTATGATAATGATTTTGAAGTGTTTATTGACCCTGACGGCGATACACATAAATATATAGAATTTGAAATGAATGCGTTCAATACTGTGTGGGATTTATTATTGATTAAACCATATCGAGATATGGATAAAGCTGCATTACATGGATATGATATTAAAAACTTAAAATCTGGTGTTAAAATTTATGGCACAATAAATCATCCTGATGATGTTGATAGCTGCTGGACATTAGAAATTGCATTTCCCTGGGAAGCATTTAAAGAAATTACGTCAGTCAAAATTCCACCTTCTAATGGTGACCAATGGAGAATAAATTTTTCACGTGTTGAATGGAAAACTAATGTTAGAAATAATAAATATGAAAAAATAATTAATCCAGAAACAAATAAACCATATCCAGAAGATAATTGGGTATGGAGTCCTCAGGGGGTTATAAATATGCATTATCCCGAAATGTGGGGCTATGTTCAATTTTCTGTTCTGAAAGCTGGTAGTGGAAAGGTTGATTTTATCAGTAGTGATTTGGAAAGAATTAAATGGTATTTGAGAAATATTTACTATCTGCAAAAATCATATTTTGAAAAAAATCAAAAATATGCCAAGAATATATCAGCGCTAGGGATTAACCCATTGATAATTAATGGACGTAAATATAAACCGGAGATTGAAACAATAAATGACTATTTCAGATGTTCTATAACTACTTTTGATAAAATAAACATTGTTATTTATAGTGATGGATTAATTTTTATAAAAAATGAAAAATAATAATGAACACCCGTCCAAGCTTAAAAGAACGAAAATTTATTAGC
The DNA here is from genome assembly GCA_029907415.1 of Melioribacter sp. Classification (GTDB taxonomy): domain Bacteria; phylum Bacteroidota; class Ignavibacteria; order Ignavibacteriales; family Melioribacteraceae; genus Rosettibacter; species Rosettibacter primus. The sequence goes on along the minus strand of JARYLX010000094.1, from coordinate 5,511 downwards.
AAAACTGTTGAAGAAAAAATAAAAGAGATTTCAGATTTTTTAGTTGATAAAGATTTAGCCCGACTTTTCTCAAATTGTTTTTCTAATACATTGGATACAAGTGTAATTTTCAAATTTGATAATGGAATGCCCGATGTATATGTACTTGCAGGGGATATACCAGCTATGTGGTTGCGTGATTCTACTGCTCAAATTTGGCCTTATTTAGAACTTGTTAATCAAGATGATAATCTCAAGTTGCTAATAAAGGGACTTATCAATAGACAAACAAAATGTATTCTCACTGACCCTTACGCAAATGCATTTAATTATGAGAAAAAAGAAAGTATATGGATTAACGATTTAACAGAAATGAAACCTGAATTGCATGAAAGAAAATGGGAATTAGATTCTTTATGTTATCCCATAAGATTAGCTTATAATTACTGGAAATTGACTGGGGATATTTCCTGCTTTACAGATGAATGGAAAAAGGCAACTCAATTAATCTACATTACATTTAACGAACAACAACGTAAGAATGATAGAGGGTCTTACAAATTTGGTAGAATTACATCGTGGAGTACAGATACAGTTCCTGGTAATGGCTATGGAAATCCAATCAAGCCAAATGGATTAATAGTTTCTATATTCAGACCATCGGATGATGCTACGATATTCCCATTTTTAATCCCATCAAATTACTTTGCTGTAGTTTCGTTAAGACAATTGTCAGAAATGTATAAAGAAATCTTTCAAGATTTTGATTTTGCAAATAAATGTTTATCACTTGCTGATGAAGTTGAAATGGCAATAAATAAATTTGCTATCTCATCTCATCTTAATTACAATAAAATTATTGCATATGAAGTAGATGGTTTTGGAAATAAATTATTTATGGATGATGCTAATATTCCAAGTTTATTGTCTCTTCCATACTTGAATTGTATTGATGGAAAAAGTGAAATATATCAGGAAACAAGAAAATTTATTTTAAGTGAGGATAATCCATATTTCTTCAGAGGAAAATTTGCAGAAGGAATAGGCAGTCCCCATACATTAATTAATAATATCTGGCATTTGAGCATTATTATGAGAATTATGACGAGCATTAACGAAGATGAAATTATTCAAAATATAAAATATTTGAAAAATACTCATGCTGATAAGTACTTTATGCATGAATCATTTAATAAAGATAATCCTCATGAATATACAAGAAGTTGGTTCCCATGGCCCAACTCACTCTTTGGAGAAATGATATTAAAATTGTATAAAGAAAACCCGGATTTATTAAAAAGAATATTTTAAAATTCTTATGAAAAAAAATTTTTGGATTACCATAATTATTGCATTAGTGAATTTTGTATCCGCACAGGATATACCAAAATATTTAGATTATAATTTATCAATTGATGAGAGAGTTGAAGATTTAATTTTTAGAATGACTATTGAAGAAAAAGTTTCTCAGATGAGTCATAATTCTCCAGCAATTGAAAGATTAAAAATTCCAGCATACAATTGGTGGAACGAAGCATTGCATGGTGTAGCGCGTAATGGATTGGCTACTGTTTTCCCTATGCCAATTGCTTTAGCATCAACATGGGACAAAGATTTAATATACAGAATTGCTAATGTTATCTCAGACGAAGCAAGAGCAAAATACAATTTGGCAGTAAAAAAAAATAAAGTAGGAATTTATAACGGCATAACATTATGGGCACCCAATATTAATATTTTTAGAGATCCGCGATGGGGTAGAGGAATGGAAACCTATGGTGAAGACCCATTCCTTACAGGTGAATTAGCAGTTCAATTTATTAAAGGGCTTCAGGGCAATGATAAAAATTATCTTAAAACTATTGCTACTCCAAAACATTTTGCAGTTCATAGTGGACCGGAATCAGAAAGGCATCATTTTAATGCTATCGTAAACGAGTATGATTTAAGAGAAACATATTTACCGCATTTTTATAAAAGCATTAAAGAAGGTAATGCAAAATCAATTATGTGTGCTTATAATAGAGTTTTAGGTGAACCATGCTGCGGGAACAATTATTTACTTAAAGATATTTTACATAAAGAATGGCAATTTGATGGTTTTGTTGTTTCTGATTGCTGGGCTGTATCGGATATTTTTAATTCTCATAAATATACTAATTCATTAGAAGAAGCAGTTTCTTTATCGTTGATTGCTGGAACAAGTTTAGAATGTGGGAATTCTTATCATTTGTTACTAAATGCACTTAAAAATGGATTAATTACCGAAAATGACATTAATGATGCATTGAGAAAAATATTTAAGATAAGGTTTCAATTAGGAATGTTTGATCCACCTGAAAAAGTTATATATAGTAAAATTGATGAGAGCTACATTGATTCAGAACAAAATAAGTTGCTTGCACTTGAAGCTGCACGTAAGTCTATTGTTTTATTAAAGAATGAAAAAAATATTTTACCATTAAAAAGAGATTATAAAAACATTGCTGTTATTGGTCCCAATGCAGATAATCTTGAAAGTTTATTAGGTAGTTATCATGGATTTCCTTCAAATCCAGTTACACCTTTAAAAGCAATAAAAGAAAGAATGAAAGATTCGAAAATTTATTATGAGCGGGGTTGTTACTTTGCTGAAAATATTCCTTCATTTGATTTGATTATTAGTGATTATTTATTTGTTACAAAAGATAAAAAACAAAATGGTTTAAGAGGAGAATATTTTTCAAATACAAATATGAATGGACTAGCTGATTTTGAACGAATTGATAGTGTGATTGATTTTAAATGGTTAATCAAAAATCCTGTTTCAAATTCAGATACATTTAGTGTAAGATGGACTGGTTATTTAATGCCTCCAGAATCTGGTTTATATGCAATTGGCGGATATGGGTATAATGGCTTCCGAATTTATATTAATGACTCACTGATTGTAAATTATTATGGAGAATTTGATCCAGCAATTACATATAGCTTTATCAAATTAGAAAAAGAAAAACTTTATAAAATAAAAGTCGAGTTATATAAAAAAGAGAGATATTCATTTATACAATTATTATGGGCACCGCCGGAAGAGTATGCAGAAAAGAAAGCGATTGATGCAGTAAAAAAATCTGATTTAGTTATGATGTTTATGGGATTAACACCAAGACTTGAAGAAGAGGCATTACAGGTTGAATCAAAAGAATTTAGAGGCGGTGATAGACTAACATTAAATTTGCCCGAAGTCCAATCAAGATTCATTAAGAAAATTCATAAACTTGGTAAACCAATAATTTTAGTCTTGATAAATGGCAGTCCATTATCAATAAATTGGGAAAACAAATATATTCCTGCAATTATTGAAGCATGGTATCCAGGACAGTCGGGGGGTGAAGCAATTATGGATATAATATTTGGAGATTATAATCCATCAGCTAAGCTTCCTGTAACTTTTTACAAATCTGTTAATCAACTTCCTCCATTTACAAATTATAATATGGATAACAGAACCTATAGATATTTCAAAGGAGAAGTTCTTTATCCATTTGGTTATGGATTAAGTTACACCTCATTTGGTATTAGTAATTTAAAATCTGAAAGAAAAATAATTGATAAAAATGATACGTTCTATGTTTCATGCGATATTATAAATAAAGGGAAGATTAGGGGCGAAGAAACTATACAAATGTATATTAAATACAAAAATGATAAAAAAGAATTAAAAGCATTAAAGGGTTTTAAAAAAGTTATCCTTAATCCCGGTCAAAAAAGTACAGTTAAATTTAAGATTACACCTGATTTACTGAAGAGATGGAATGAAAAAGGTTATGAAGTAAATGCTGGTGAATATATAATAATGATTGGCTCTTCTTCAGATAAACAGAATGTTAAGAAAATTAATGTATTTGTAAATAATTAAATTTGCATTCAGTTTATTCTATACCAAAATATATTTATTGAAATACTATAACTAAAAAAATAATATTTTTTATTTATGATTATTATTGCATTTTATTTTTGATAAGTTTATTTTTATCACAAAAAAACTAATCTATCATAACTTTAGTTTAATTAAAAATGAGGTTTATATGACCCCAAAATTATCATTTCGAAATTACGTTTTATTGTTGCTTTTATTGATGAGTTCAATAGTGCTCTCTGCACCAGGTGGAACTGTAAAAGGAAGAGTCAGAGATGTGCAAACAAAAGAGCCTTTACCTTTTAGTAACGTAATTTTGGTAGGGACAAGCTTTGGAAGTGCCACTGATATGGATGGCAACTACATAATTAAATCTGTCCCTGCAGGAAAGTATACTTTAAGAGCATCATTTCTAGGATATAAAAGTTCGGAAATTTCTGTTGAAGTGCAAAATGGGAAAACTACTGTTCATGATTTTTATCTAAGTCCTGAAACAGTTTACGGTGATACTGTGATCATTACTGCGCAGGCAGAAGGACAGGCTAAAGCTATTAATGAACAGCTTACTTCAATTGCAATTAAAAATGTTGTTTCATTTGCAAGAATAAGAGAATTGCCTGATGCTAATGCTGCTGAATCTGTTGCAAGACTACCAGGTGTATCTATTATTAGAACTGGCGGGGAAGGTTCAAAAGTTGTAGTTCGTGGTTTATCTCCTCAGTATAATAGAGTAACTATTGATGGAGTAGAACTTCCTTCTAATGTTACTTCAAGTGACCCTAATGAACATAAATCTGAATACAGAAGTAATGATGAACTTTCTTTTTCTGAAGATAGAGCTACAGATTTGAGTATGATTTCTTCTAATATGTTAGGAGGTATTGAAGTTGTTAAAGCTATTACACCAGATATGGATGCAACCTTGTTAGGTGGTGTAATTAATTTCACGATGAGAAAAGCTGTAAAAACACAATTTGGACAACCAAGCTTTGAAGTCTTTTCACAAGGGGGATACAACAATCTTAAAAACACATATAATGATTATAAGTTTGTAGGTTCATACGAACAACGTTTCTGGGATAATAGTTTTGGAATTTTTTTGCAAGGGAGTGTAGAAAAAAGAAATCTTAGCTCAAATGAACTTAATTCTAGTTATAACTTTGCAGGAAAATTGTTCGTAACAGATGAAGGAAATCCTGAATTTCAATCAATGAGTTTGACTGATATTGTAAGAGACCGTTATAGATATGGTGCCACTGTTGTTCTTGACTATCAATATGAAAACGGTAGCATTGGATTTATGAATTTCTTTAGTAGAAGTGATACAAGAGCAATATCGAGAAATGAGTCTTATTCTTTACTTGATGATGATCTATTTTATTCTGCAACTAATTCTAAAAATATTCTTGATGTTTATAGCAATCTATTAACAATTAAACATAACCTATTTGGATTTGGAATTGATGCAAAACTATCTCACTCTTTTTCTGGCAGTAAATATCCTGAGGATGTACGATTTAATTTCTGGCAAAATGCTGCAGGTTTTGCAAACAAATTTACTTTGTTGAGATATGCACCTCCAAATGAAATAGTTAAACATGTAATTCATGACCCTGAAAATGCAGTCTTCTTTG
>JARYLX010000093.1 GCA_029907415.1 Melioribacter sp. | reverse complement strand
TTTTATCAAGTTCCTCTACTGCATGTGTAAGTTTATGAAAATCATTTGTTACCCTGAATGGTCTGCAAACATAATTTCCTGCAGCAACTTCATAAATCATTTTTAATAATTCAGAAATGCCAATTTTTTCCCTTGCAGCTGCTGGTATTACAGGTATTCCCAATTTTTTTGATAATAATCTATCGTCAATTTGAATGCCGTGACGTTCTGCTTCATCTATTAAATTCAAACACAATACAGCTCTATCAGTAATTTCTAAAACCTGGAGAACAAGATTAAGATTTCGTTCCAATCTTGTTGCATCCACAACAATCACAGTTACATCAGGTTGACCAAACAAAATAAAATCACGAGCAATTTCTTCATCTGTACTTGTTGAAAGCAGAGAATAAGTTCCTGGCAAATCAACAATTTTAAAGCGTTTATTCGCATAAATAAAGCCACCTTCTGCTCTGCTTACAGTTTTACCAGGCCAATTTCCAGTATGCTGTTTTAATCCAGTAAGGTTATTAAATACTGTGCTTTTACCAGTATTTGGATTTCCTGCCAGAGCAACAACATAATCATAATCAGTCATATCAATTCCAAGCTTAATAAGATGATTCAAATTATGAGCGGGACAATTAGCACAATTTTTATCTAATTCTTTTTCCATTTCAATTTACCTCTTTAATAAAAATATAATCAGATTGATTTTTACGTAGTGCTATTAATGTATCTCTTACTTCATATGCAACGGGGTCTTTACCAATGCTTTCAAGCACAGCTTTGATTTTTGTGCCCGGAACAATTCCTAAATCTAATAATCTCCTTCTTTGTTGACCTCTCAATACTCCTGATAAACTCGAAATAACCGCTGTCTCTCCAACTTTTAATTCTGATAATGGCTTAATTGATTCTTTAACAAAAATTTCTTCTTCAATTTCTTTTACACTGATATTTTTTGCTTCTGTAAAGTTTAATAAAATTTTCCTGCCTTCTGTTTCTATTAAGATATCATTACCAGAATTCTTAAGTACATGCAATTGCATTCCCGGATAAATTCGATATGCAGTTAATGCAGAAAAAATTTCTTTGGGTTCATCCTCAATATGAATAATCTGAGCAAATGTGTTTTCTTTTAGTTCATTAAGTAATTTGCTTTTTTCTTTATGAATTATTCCATTTTCAGTTGGAATTGGGTCTCCGTGTGGGTCAATTAAAGGATTACCAAGTTCAACTGCAATTTTATTTACTTCTTCAATTTTTATTTCATGTTCTTTCTCTTCTGCTAATTTATGCCATTGTGTTCCATCAATACTTGTTTTTTCTGCGAAGTATCTTTCAAGCAATCTGTGAATTCGAATAACCTTAAGTGCATTATCCCTTCCAGAATCTGTTAATGAAATAATACCTTCTTTACTTTTTATTAAGTTTAGTTCTTCAAGTCGATTAATTAGTTTTTTTGCATCTTCTCTCTTTAGCGATAAAATCTTGCTTATGCTGTCAATTGTACAGAAATAAGAATTATATTCACCATCATAAAGATGTTTGAGTGTATCCTCTATTAAAATTTTTTCTTTCTGCTTTTTAATTTTTATAAATCTGTCTACTATCTTTTTTCTAAAAAGAAAAATTATTACTAAACCGATTATTAAGAAAATCATAATATTCATAAAATCTACCTCGCCTTTTTTATAAATCTTACCATAACATTCTTTGCAATCTTTTCACTAACAGTTACTGTTTTCCCGCTAAATTTAATTATCATTGATTTATCGAAAGAAACAATATCAAAAACTTCAAAAGGAGTATTAAGCACTAAACCAATTTTAGTTAAATATTTGATAAGTCTGTTGTCTGTATCATCAACTTGAGCAATTTCATAAATTTTTCCAATTTCACATGAATTCATAGGAATTAATTTAGAAATTTTAGGAAGCGTTCCATCCTTTCGAGGGATTGGATGCCCATGAGGGTCTAATTCTGGATATCCAAGAAATTCATCAATCTTATCAATCAAATAATCGGAGGTATTATGCTCAAGTTTTTCTGCTTCTTCATGAACTTCACTCCATGGAATTTTAAGAACCTCTAATAAAAACATTTCCCAGATTCTGTGCTTTCTTATAACTTTAAGTGCAGCTTTTTTCCCTTCCTTTGTAAGTCGCATACCTTTATACTTTGTATAAGAAATTAAACCTTCGTTAGCAAGCTTCTTGGCCATATCACTTATTGCAGAATTTGATATCGAAAGTCTTTCTGCAATTTTAGAAGTAGCAGCACTTTCCCCTTCAATGCTGTGAGTATAAATCAACTTTAAATAATTTTCTTTTGATATTGTTGACATAATTAAGCTTATTTTTGTAATAAAGTTAAGTAAACTTAAATATATATTCAAGTTTATTAAACTATATTTTTACATATGCTGATGATTTTGGTATTGTTAATTCCAATTAATAATTATGAACCATATTGAAATTTTTATCGTTCAATAGGTAGTGACTAAATAAATTATTATTTTTGTGTTTAAATAATGGAGCATTTATGAATTTAAGCATAGATAATATTAAAACCGCTTTAAGGAATGTAATTGACCCGGATTTGCATCGAGATATCGTAAGTCTAAATATGGTAAAAGAAATCAAAATTAATGATTCCGAGATTTACATAGACATTCAGCTTACAACACCTGCCTGCCCTTTAAAAGACAAGATTAAACAGGATTGTATTGATGAAATTAAAAAAACTTTCCCTTCAGTTGAAAAAGTAACAGTGAATATGAGTTCAAATGTTCAATCAAAAATGATAAATAAAGACTCTATTTTGCCTGGAGTAAAAAATACAATTGCAGTTGCAAGCGGAAAAGGGGGCGTCGGCAAAAGCACTGTCGCAGTTAATGTTGCTGTTGCTTTATCAAAACTTGGAGCTAAGGTTGGTTTAATTGATGCAGATATTTATGGTCCAAGTATACCTTTAATGCTGGGAATTAATAGTAAACCTCAAATTTATCAGGATACATTAACCGGGAAAATGCTTCCTCTTGAAATCTATGGTATAAAAGTAATTTCAATCGGATTTTTTATTGATGAAGATGCACCTGTAATCTGGCGAGGACCGATGGCAAGCGGTGCAATTAAACAATTCATGTCAGATGTAAACTGGGATGAGCTTGACTATTTAATTTTTGACTTACCCCCAGGAACAGGCGACATTCAACTAACACTTGTTCAAACAATCCCTTTAACTGGAGCTATTGTTGTTACTACTCCTCAAGATGTATCACTCATTGATGTAAAAAAGGCAATGCGTATGTTTCAACGTGTAAATGTTCCTATATTTGGAATAATTGAAAATATGAGTTATTTCATAGCTCCCGATTCAGGTAAAAAATATGATATTTTCGGAAATGGTGGAGGTGAAAAATTATCTAAAGAACTTTCTGTGCCTTTACTTGGACAAATACCAATCAATCCAAATATTCGTGTTAGTGGTGATTTCGGTAAACCAATAGTTTACTCCGACCCAGAATCTGAAGAAGCAAAAAAGATATTTGAAATTAGCAAGAACCTTGCAGCACAAATTAGTATAAATAATTATTCAGCAAATAATCCTAAAATCGAAATAGTTTTAGGAAATTAATTTAATTGAGGTAATTATGAGTGATACACTCAAAAACGATACTTTAAAAGAGAAGGTTGAAAAAGCACTGGAAACAATTCGGCCTTATCTTAAAGCTGATGGCGGCGATGTTGAATTAGTAAATGTTACACCAGAAGGAATTGTTGAAGTTAAATTAACTGGAGCATGTATTGATTGCCCAATGTCTCAAATGACATTAAGAGCAGGGGTCGAACGAGCATTGATTCGTGAAGTTCCTGGGATTCGCAGAGTTGAAGCTGTAAGCTGAATATTCTTATCCAATAATAAATTAGAGAGTAAAAATGCGTACAAAAGTAGTTGCTGGTAACTGGAAAATGAACAACGATATCAACTCTTCAGTTACTTTAATTAATGAAATCAAAAAAGGATTAAATCAAAAGAATCTCAATGTAGAAGTTATAATTTGTCCTCCCTTTACTTCACTTGAAACTGCAAATGTTCTTATTAAAGACACTCCTATTAAATTAGGTGCACAAAATATGTATTTTGAAACAAGTGGAGCTTTTACAGGTGAAATTTCTCCCCTGATGCTTAAAAGCGTTGGCTGCGAATATGTTATACTTGGACACTCAGAAAGAAGAACAATATTTCTCGAATCAAATCAATTAATTAATAAGAAAATTAAATCGGCAGTTGCAAGTGGCTTAAAACCAATTTTTTGTATTGGAGAAACTTTAGAGGAAAGAGAAAAAGGTGAAACTTTTAAAGTAGTTGAAACTCAAATTCGTGAAGGGCTGGCTGACTTAACAGAAGATGAACTAAAAAATTTAATTATTGCATATGAACCCGTTTGGGCTATTGGAACAGGCAGAAATGCTACTCCTGAACAAGCTGAAGAAGTGCATAAATTTATTCGTGAATTAATAACACAAATTTATTCAAAAGAATTTGCTGAAAAACTAATAATTCAGTATGGTGGAAGTGTTAAACCAGAAAATTCAAAAGATTTAATGTTGCAACCAGATATTGACGGTGCTTTGGTTGGTGGTGCCTGTCTGAAAGCAGATTCATTTATTAAAATTATTGAGTCCGCTCAATAGCGGACTTTTTTATACTTTCCTATCAAATTGATATGCCCTCTCATTTTTTATATATTTAGAGGTTTATTTTACAACATTTGTAAAAAATGAATATAAAATCAAAAATTTTATTCCTTCTTTTAACTTTAATAATAATTTATAAAAATTCCTTTTCTGAAATTAAGATTAAATCTCTTCTTTCAGAAACTGTTAAAGATTCAATTTATTATGATGTTTCCAGTACCAGAAGATTTATATTATTTAATGAAAACTGGAATGTATTTACAGAAGATAATTCAGCAAAAAAAATTACGATTTCGCTACCCTGCTCTTTTGAAGGTTCACAATCTTTAATTTTTGAAAAGAAATTTTTTATTTCTAAAGATGAATACCAAAAAAACACAATAAAAATTTGTTTTTTTGGCATATTTAATTCCATTGAGATTTCAATCAATAAATTCAACATAATAAAAAAATTTGGGGCTGAAATTCCATTCGAGATAGAACTTCCTAAAGATGTTATAAAAGCTGATGCTGAAAATTTAGTTTCGTTAAAGGTTATTTCTTACTATGATAATGAAATTACAATTCCTTTAAAATCTGGATTTTTATTCCCCAAAATTTCTGCTGGCATTTTAAGAGATGTATTTTTAGAGTTCATACCCAATACATATTTATCAGAAACCAATTATTTTTTCTCATTCCCCGAAAAACAAAATGCCGTTTATGTCAATGCCGATGTAATCATTAAAAATATCCGATTAATAAATCCATCAACAGATAAAAACGATGAGCTTCGAGTTGAAATTAATGTAAGACCAAAAAATTTTTCCGCAGTTGCCCAAAAATTCAGTTTTGTTATAAACGATAGAACTGAAATTAAAAGACAATTTCCATTCACAATTCAAAATCCTGTTTTATGGTCACCTGGGAATCCCAATTTGTATATCTTTAATATGAGTTTATATTCTGGTAATCAATTAATTGATGAGGTTAATCGAGAAATCGGAATTTTTAATTTGAAATGTAATGACAATTTATACTTGAACAATTTACCATTTTCTTTCAGAGGGACTACATACTACCTTAATGAAGCTGAATTAAATAAAATTACAGTTTATGAAAAAATTAGAAATGATTTAACGCTCATAAAAAATTCTGGATTTAATGCTGTAAGATTTGCTAAAGCTTTTCCGAATCCATATGCATTAAAATATTGTCAACGGTTAGGATTAATTGCTTTAGTAGAATTACCACTAAATTCAGTCCCTGATGAAATTTTATCAGAGAAAGAATTTCAAAACCGAGCGGAAAATACATTAAAAGAATTGGTTAATGAATACAGAAAATACTCAAATACAATAATTTTTGGTTTTGGCAGTTCATATTTGCCAAATTCATATGCCACAAAAAATTTTATTAATAATTTATCGGAAAGTATAGATAAAAAATTTTTTACTTATGCATCGTTTGTTGGAATTCCTTCAAATAATCAATTTAATATAAACTTACTTGGCATCGAACTTTATTCTTATCCACCTGAAAATATTTTACAGATTGAAGAGAAGCTGGGCAATCTTTCAAGTAAATATTTTATATGCGAAGTTAATTATCCAAACTACATTGGAAGCTCTTCAGGCTATCTTGTTAAAAACTCTTCTGAAGCACAGGGGAAATACTTTGAAAAATTTATTGAAGCCATTTCAAAAACAAATTTCAGAGGATATTTCATAAACAGTATTTTTAATTATTCCGGAAATTTTCATTCGCTCTATGGCGGCAGTAATAATTATTATAAACTTGGATTGACCGAAAACATAAGCAAAGTAAATAGTTTGCCATACAGAGTAGTTGAAGCACTGCAGAATAACAAGCAAAAAGTTACAATACCAATTGGCATCAGTAAAAGTGATAATAAATTATTTTTCATTTTTATTGCTCTTGGATTATCGTTGATTTTTGGAGTATTAATTAATTCGAGAAAAAAATTTAAAGAGGACTGCACAAGAGCATTATTCAGACCTTATAATTTCTTTGCTGATTTAAGAGACCACAGAATTTTATCAAGTGTTTTTACAATAATACTAATGTTTATTGAAATTGGTTCAATGTCTTTACTGTTTACTATTCTGCTTTATTATTTTAGAACTAATATTCTTTTAGAAAAAATCTTACTATCGTTTGGCGATAAATGGTTAATCAATTCTGTAAGTTATCTTGCTTGGAATCCGGAAGAATGTTTTCTTTATTTCTTCATTCTATTCTTTTTGAAAATTCTCGCTATAAGTTTCATAATAAAAATTGCTTCATTATTCATTAAAACAAAAGTGGACTTTTCAAGTATATATTACAGTGTTATCTGGTCATATTTCCCGTTTGTATTAATTCTTCCTGTGGAATTAATCCTTTACAAAATTTTGTTGATGAACGAATTTAATATTTATATACTTGCTTTTATTATATTTATAATGTTATGGATACTACAAAGAATTTTCAAAGGAATTAATGTATTGTTTGAAGTAAATCCTGGTAAAATATACTTCTATGGGATTTCAATTATTATAGTTACAGCAGGGATAACAATTCTTTATTTTCATCTTACAAATTCAACAATTTATTTTATTAAAAATTCTATTGAACAATATAGTTTAATATTGCAATAGCGGGGTAAAATTGTTTCTATCTAAATTAGAAATATTTGGTTTCAAGTCGTTTGCAAATAGAACTGTAATTAATTTCAATCGTGGTATTACTGGAATAGTAGGACCTAATGGATGTGGTAAAACCAATATAGTTGATGCCATTCGATGGGTTCTTGGCGAACAAAGAACTACTACACTCCGCAGCGATAAAATGGAAAATGTTATCTTCAACGGAACTCGTGAAAAAAAACCGATGGGAATGGCAGAAGTTTCTTTAACACTTGTTAATGATAAAGGAATTTTGCCTACAGAATATTCTGAAATAACAATCACCAGAAGAATATTCCGTTCTGGAGAAAGTGAGTATTTGCTTAACAAAAATATATGCCGATTAAAAGATATAACTAATTTGTTCATGGATACCGGGATTGGAACCAATGCTTATTCCGTAATAGAATTAAAGATGATTGAGACAATTTTAAGCAGCAAAGCTGATGAGAGAAGAAGATTATTTGAAGAAGCTGCGGGAGTAAATAAATATAAGCTTAGAAGGAGATTATCATTAAAAAAATTAGATGATATAAAAGCAGATCTAACCCGTGTAAATGACATTGTTTCTGAGGTTGAAAAAACAGTTCGTTCTTTAGAACGACAGGCAAAACGCGCCGACCAATACACTCAAATTCAATCAATCTTGCGCGATAAGGAACTTAATTTAGCAGAGAGAGAATTTGCTCTTTATCATGAAAAAAAACAAAATCTATCGAATGAAATCTCTTTGTTAATATCTCAAAAAGACGAAACTGATAAAGAAATTAGAAAAATAGAAAATGAATTAATTGTTTATCGCAATCAAATAAATTCAATTGAATCTGATTTAAATAAGAAAAGATTAGAAATTGCTGAATACTCAAATCAGCTTTATCAATTACAAAAATCTTTTTCTGTTTCGGAGGAAAAGTTAAATTCTCTTTCAAACAATCAAATTAGAATTGAAAAAGAAATCGAAGAGCTAAAAAGTAATATTGAAAAATATTCAGAGGCAAAAAAACAATCCGAGCAGGAGTTAGAAGAACTCAATAATGTTCTTAATGAAAAAAATATTCAGGCAAATGAATATGAAAGTATAATTTCCGAGAAAAGAGCATTACTTGAAGAAAAAAGACATGCATTAAAAAATCTAAATGAAGATAGATATTCTCTACTGAAAGAAATATCTGATAAGGAAAATATTTCTAATACTCTTAAAAAAGAAATTAAAAATCATAATGAACAAATCGAAAAACTAAATCATAAAATTTCGAACATTACAAATAGAATTGCTAAAACTGTAGGATTTATTGAAGAACTTTCTAATGAAAAAGCAGAAGCAGAAAAAAAATTAAACGATACCGGATTACAATTAGCTCTTCATCAAAAGGAAAAAGAAGAACTTGAGAAAAAATTAAATTCTCTAAAAGAAAAAGAGATTGAACAAAAAACTTTATTAGTTGGATTAAAAGAAAAAATTAATTTTTTGCAAACTCTCATTACAAATCTCGAAGGACTTTCAAGTGGTTCAAAAGTTCTCCTTGAATATAAAAGCTGGACAAACAAAGAAAAAAATATTTTTGCTGATATTGGAAATACAAAAGAACAGTATCGTTTTGCACTCGAAGCAGCATTAAAATCTGCACTCAACAATTTAATAATCGACAATATTACTGAACTTCAAACAGCAATTGAATATTTGAAAAAAAATGACCTCGGAAAAGCTTCTTTTATTTTATTGAAAAGTAACTTCAATAAAAATTTTTCTTTACTCGATAAAATCAATCAATATAGTTTTAAGAAAAAATCTAAAAAGATTGAAAAAGAAAAATCTTTTATTGGCTGGGCTAAAGATTTTGTTGAAACAACCACAGAATGGAAATCATATTTCGAACAACTGCTTTCTTCAATAGCAATAATTAATGATTTTGAAACTGCATTGATCCTATTCAAAAAATATCCTGATTTTAGTTTTGTTACACTTGAAGGCGATATTATTCAAAGCAATGGAATTATTGAAGCAGGTTCGTTACCAAAACAAGATGAAACAATTTTCGGTAGAAAACAACTTCTTGAAAATCTTAAGAATGAATATCCTTTACATGAATCACAGCTCGAAGAACTCAAATCAGATATTTCTAAGCTGGAAGAAAATATTGCATCAATAGATTTAAAAAACTTAAGTGACAAAGAAAAATTAATTGCCAATGATATTGCTAATATAGAAAAACAAATTTCGCAACTTGAATACGAAAAGAAAAAATCTGATGAAGAGATTGAAGCATCGAGAAAAGAAATTCAGGAGCTGGCAGAAAAATCAAATCTTTTAGATAATCAGCTTGAAGAAATAAATAAAAACCTCTCACTTCTCTACGAAAAACGAGAAAATCTTGATAATAGAATTAACGAATTTGAAATATCTCTTCAAACTTTTGAAGAAGAATATTCATCTTTGATTAATTCTTACAATGAACAAAAATTAGAATTGGAAAGAATTAAAGGAAGAATCAGAAATATATCTAATACAATCAATCATTATGAAAATGAAATAATAAATACACATAAAGGCATCGAAAAAAGAGAGAACGATTTATTA
>JARYLX010000092.1 GCA_029907415.1 Melioribacter sp. | reverse complement strand
ACTCCGTACTAGAAATTCTTAAGCAAAACGGCCAGTTCGTCGGCATCATTCACCAAACGAAGAACGGCCCATACGTTGCAATTGACACCCCGAAGCCTTCCGAGGCTGCCCCGCCTGCGGAAGAACAGGAGCAGCTGCCAGACGAACTCGCAGAGCAGAAAGGTGAAAGCGTACCAGCCCTAACATCACCACAAACTCAAACAAGACTCAACCAACGTGTTTTCATTACGCACGGAAAGAACAAGGAGATTGTAGCTCAGCTTAAAGACCTATTGACCTTTGGAAGGTTCATCCCAGTAGTTGCAGAAGAACACGAGACTCCTTCCAAGCCAGTCTCGGACAAAGTTCTCGATGATATGCGCTCGTGCTTCGCAGGTATCATCCACGTTGCTTCAGAGGACGAACTCCTAGATAAAGCTGGAACCGTTCACCATAAAATCAACGAGAACGTTCTCATTGAGATTGGGGCGGCGATGGCTCTTTATGGAAGAAACTTCATTCTTCTCGTCCAGAAAGGGATTCATCTTCCATCCAACCTTCAAGGTTTGTATCTGTGCTACTATGAGGGCAACAGGTTGGATTACGATGCAACAATGAAATTGCTCAAAGCCTTCAATGAGTTCAAGTGATGCATTTTGCACTGCGCCTAACAAGCAAAACACCGACGCTCCCTTTGTTGATATGGCTCAGTTGAAACTCCGGAAAGAAATAGTTGTGGTCGCTCAATGCTTTTTGCCGCGGTTTGGTATTGCGCCTACGGGCGCAAGAAATAAATTGTTGATAGCGCCCTTCAGCGCATCATTCGATATCGGCAAAAAGCACTGCGGTGTTTTGCCAAACGTTATAGGCTATGTTAGAACAACAACACACAACAAAATAACAATCGGAGAAGTACTATGGCACGAGAAAAAATAAAAGTTAAAACAACTATTTCAGCTGACAGACAAAAAGTATGGGATTATTACACAAAACCCGAGCACATTACAAAATGGAACTTTGCCGACCCAAGTTGGCACTGCCCCTCTGCCTCAAACGATATGCGGGTGGGTGGTAAATATTCCGCAAGAATGGAAGCCAAAGACGGTAGTTTTGGTTTTGACTTTGAGGCTGTTTATACAGAAATCAATGAAGGACAAAATTTTACCTACGAATTTGGCGGACGATTGGCAACAATTGATTTTAAAGAAGCGAACGGACAAACAGAAGTAACCGTAACTTTTGACCCTGAAACTGAAAACCCAATAGAAATGCAGCAACAGGGATGGCAAGCCATACTCAACAACTTTAAAAAATACACTGAAACTGATGGACAGGGATACTAAAGAAATCGAATCTGTTATTGACTATTGGGTGAAATCCATACAACAAAAAAATATGGAGGGAATTCTTCAAAACCACTCCCCCGACATTTTGATGTTTGATGTACCTGTTCCCTTGCAATCCAAAGGCTTGAAAGAATACAGGAAAACCTGGAAATTATTTTTCCAATACAGCAGCGAAGGAAAAAACTCATTCCAATTGGAAGAATTTCAAATTACGACAAGCGACACCGTAGCTTTTTGTACCGCACTGATAAAACTGTCCAATAGCCCTAAGCCACAATGCAGGCTTACCATCGGACTTAAGAAAATCAATAATCAATGGATGATTGTGCATGAACATCATTCCGCACCACATGAACTAAGTGAATAACTAAAAAGGTAAATACTATGCAAAAATCAATCACCACTTGTTTGACATTCTCGAAAAATGCCGAAGAAGCAATTCGCTTTTATGTTGATATTTTCAACCAAGCTTTTGGCTCATCAAAAGGCGAATCAAAAATTCTTAAAATCACTCACTTTGGAGAAGAAGAATTGAAAGATTTGCAGAATGTGCCAGATGTTCCCAAAGACATGATGCCCGGACCGGTTGGTTCAGTTAAAACCATTCGCTTTTTACTGAACGGACAAGAATTTATTGCCGTAAATGGCGGTGGTTATTTTGGAAAGTTTCACGAAAGCATGTCGCTTTATGTAAGCTGCGACAATCAAAAACAAATTGATATTTTATATGATTCACTTGCTGTTGATGGAGAATTACAACCCTGCGGTTGGGTAAAAGACCGTTTCGGTGTTTCATGGCAAATTACACCCAACTTCTTGTGGGACATGGACGAAGATGATGATAAAATCCGTTCTCAAAAAGTGATGAAAGCCCTCTATGGTATGAACAAAATCGACATTGAAAAAATTAATGAAGTGTGGAACTCATAATACACATTTGACAGACAGCAAAACAAATTGAAAAGAAAAACAACGAACTGGCAACAGCGGTTTGGTGTAATGGTGGGTGCAGGGGTTAATTGAACATTCTACCTCGCATCAACTTTTGTGGTATGTTGACAGTTTTGAGCTCCGAAATCCGCCACTTAGTAAAGCATCAAACCGTTAACCAATAAAATTCTTTCTCTACTCCTCATCAATTATCTTACTAAACATTGAATATAACTCATAGCTTTTCGCCTTTATTAAAACATTTCAAACCGCAACATTCCGTCCAAAAGGATTACTTGGAAGATTATACTTATATTCAGTCCTACCATTTCACTTTTTTGTGTTTGATGGAATGGCGGAAAGGATGCGAGATACAAACCATGAGAGTAAGAAAATTTTTAGATTTTTACTTGGAAACTTTAACCATCACATTATAGGATAGAAAATTAATGCATTGTATGTTGAAGAAAATAATTTTATGAATTCTATCACATATGTAAGGAAAAAATATTAAAAGAGATAAAAATCTTCTTATTAGAGAAGAATTGTTAGAAGGTACACCACTTAATTATGCACCAAAAAACGAATTAGGCGTTATATTTCTATTGGCATACCTTATAAAAAGTACAGACTTGTTAATAAGGTCAAAAATGCCATAGCAGGATGAAAAAAAATTAAAGATTATATGCGTTCTATTCGTAGAATTTGTTCACTTAAAGCTTCAATATTTTTCGAAAACCTAAAGCTATATAAGATACTTAAGATTGCATATTTTGTTCGAAGCGGTATGCAAGGCCGACCAAAAGCCACCAAATATTAGCCATATTCGTATAGCATGATTGTCCAAAAAAATCCCAGTGAGAAAAGAGAACTACAAAAGTATGCAATTGAAAGATTATAAATATCAGCAAACATAAAAGTTTAACAAAGTATATATTACTACTTGCCTTTTGTATTCCTATTGAGCACTTGTGCCAATTAGAATTTCAAAAAATAAACTTTTAGAAAGAATACAGAATTCTTTTTGACTTTTGTTCGAAACAACAAATGTATTAATTCTGATTTCTATTTATTTGAAAAACTTTATCTAATTGAGTTGTATGTTAAAATCCGTTGATAAAGGTAATAATCAAAAAGTTAAATTCTTTAATTAAACAAATCAAAAAATTTTTTTGTAGCCTTAGGACCAATATTTTTTTAAGGAATTTGTGAGCCATTCTTTTTTTAATAAAGAGCGGATAATTTTATTATTTTATTTCGATTTAGAATCTTTAAGAACTTTAATATTTAGATGATTATTCAATTTTCTACCGAATATTCTAAAATTTCTTTAGATTTGACTTGAGATTTTCTAATATCGAGGCTGATTATTATCAATCATTGTTCTTTTAGTTTATTGAAACTCTATCATAATTTTAGTCAAAGATTAATAACCTCAAAAGATTATAGAACTGAAAGAAATTAAATAAAAGAAAGGGTAAAACTATGAAATGTCCAAACTGTGGAGTTAACCTTGTAATGACGGAAAGAAAAGGGATTGAAATTGATTATTGTCCCGATTGTCGTGGAGTTTGGCTTGACCGTGGAGAACTTGATAAAATAATTGAACGTTCTTTGCAGGATTTTAAAGATGATTATAACGAAATAAAAAGATATCCATCAGATAAAGACTATTACTACAAGAAAAAGAAAGGATTTCTGGGAGATTTGTTTGATTTTTAAAAATACTTTAACTGCTACAACTTTTAATTGATGGTATGATTTTCAAATATTCAAGTAGAACAAAAGTTGAAAAATCAAAGGCACTTTTTTAGCTAACCAGGATTTTGGTTGTGTGCGAATGTTGGTAACCTAGTTCAAATATTTTATGTTCTTAGTCATAATAGATACCAATTCATTACTGTCTATGTTGTAATTGGTAAGTGTTAAAAACAAAAACTTTTTTTCTATGCAAAACACTGTGCTAAGAGTAAAATCATTAAGCAAAAGTTTCTCTAGTGTTAAAGCACTTAACAATATCTCATTTTCGATTAATCAAGGGGATATATTCGCTTTTCTAGGACCTAATGGTGCGGGCAAAACAACAACATTAAGAATTTTGCTTGACATCATTAAAGCTGATGATGGTCAGATTGAGTGGAATTTAGACGGAAATACACAGTGCTTACCTAAAGCCAATCAGATTGGATATCTTCCAGAAGAAAGAGGTCTTTATCTTGATATACCCATTATAAAGTCATTAGTTTATCTTGCTTCAATCAGAGGTATGGATAAAACAGAAGCAAAAAAATCTGCTCTTGAATGGTTAGAAAGGCTTGGTCTTGCTGATAGAGCCAAAGAAAAGTTACAAGTTCTTTCGAAAGGTAACCAACAAAAAATTCAGTTTATAGCTTCCATTCTCCATAAGCCGATTTTTGCTATTCTCGATGAACCATTTTCCGGATTGGATCCTTTGAATCAGGAGTTGTTCATTGAATTCATTAGAGAAATTAATAATCAGGGAACGACAATTTTATTAAGTGCCCATCAGATGCAATTGGTTGAGAAAATAGCCAACAAAATTTTTCTGATAAACAAGGGCGAAGAATTATACAATGGAAGCTTGTCAGAAATTTACAAAACTTTTGAGAATAAGAAGATCATCGAATTACATTATAAATCACCTTTGAATGAAAACTCATTGAAGAATTTTAAGGAGGCAGAAAATATAGATGTTATCGAAAATTCAATAGTGAAACTTACTTTTGGACAAAACTCTGATTTGAAAACTGTACTATCAAACCTTGCACAGTTAGAGGGAGATTTTGATATCAACATTCATAAACCCGATTTGCATGATATATTTCTTTACTTTGTAAAAAACCATTAGTTATGAATTACATAAAACAAATAATAACGGTAACCCGGTGGGAATATAGTCGCTTCTTTAAACCCAAAAACGAAGCAATCGGATTAATAATAATGCTGCTTCTTTCGGCTGCATTATATTTTGGTGGAAAATACGCCCTTTCTGAAAGTATTCCTGAAATAAATGTATTTGTACTTAATGATAACAATGGAACTTTAACAGAAATTTTAAAAAATAATTTTACGGTTCGACAGCTTGCGTCCAGCGAGAAAGATATTTTTATCAAAGGATTAAACGAGAATAAAAACAATGTTTTGCTCGATATAAAAAATGGTACAATAGAGCTTTATGCTTATAAAAACAACAAGGATATAAAGAAGCTTAAGACATATCTTGATATTTATCATCAACAGATTGAAATGCAAAAGTTAGGTTTAAGTGCTGAACAGCTAGCTTCTGTGTTATCGCCCGCATCAACCAAAGAAACATTCATTATTAAGGACAATTCAAGTAACAGATTAATTCTCTCTTACTTTTTTGCCGGTTTAATGATATTGGCTGTGTTTCTTAGTTTTGCTTATCAGTTTACCGCAATAACCGGCGAGAAACAACTTAGAATAACCGAGCAGATTGTATCAGCTATTAGTCCGCAAGTTTGGATGGATGGAAAAATTCTGGGAATTACACTAACCGGAATCTCTTCTATGATAACTTATTCTTTATTATTTATTTTGGGTGGAATAATATATTTTCAATTTACAGGAGCTTCTGTTTTAACAATACTTGAGTACCTGCATTTTCCATCAATAGCTTTGTTTTTACCTTTTGCCTTAATTGGCGTATTAATTTGGAATGCGATACTTGCTGCCATAGCTTCTGTTATTACTGACCCAAATAATTCAAGTAAAAGTTCACTTATGATGTTGCCCGCGGTTTTTGTGATGGCATCTTTTTTGGTAACCCGAGACCCTGATAGTGGTTTATCAGTTTTTCTTTCCTGGTTTCCATTGACATCTGCTACCTCAATGCCAATGCGATGGGCAATAACAGAAGTTGGAATCTGGCAATTGATAGGTTCATTTTTGATATTGCTTTTAACTTTTTATCTGCTTCGAAAAATTGCGGCAAAGATTTTCAGAGTATCTATTTTGCTCACAGGAAAAGAACCAAGTTGGAGCGAAGTATATAAATTTGTAAAGATGAAATGAAAAAGCACGAAACGCTAACCACGTGTATATGTAATTAAAAGGTATTAGTGGGAATTCAAGTGTTGTGGCCCGCTCAAACTTTCGTGTCGGTAGCCAGGAAATTACACCGCAATCCCTTACGGCACAACACTCGATTGTTATACGCAATTTCGCCTACAAAAGAATGGAGGAATAAAAAGTGTCTACACGTTTAATAGAAATATATGAAGACAGAAAGGCTTGTTGAGAAGATAAAAAGACGTTTACCCTATTTGTTCCAACTTGCAGAAGTAGAAAATTCAAGAGCAGGCAAAACAGGAATGGAGGTTGGCTCAATTCGAGAAAGGATAATCGTAGCTTTGCTTGTTTATAAATTTGGCAAAGTAAATGTTGAAACTGAGATTCCTATAACCGAACCAGAAGTAGAAGCAAAATAATTTGGAGAATCAGTATCCATTAAGACAATAACAGGTAAGAGTTTCGGTGGCGTTAAATTGATATGGACGGTTGATGCTCAGAAAACGAAAGAATTTAATGAAAGCTATTATCCTCATTGTGATATTCTGCTTGTTCAAATCAACTGGAATGACGCTGTAGGATTTTATTACATCCCATTGGATGCCCAAAAGAGGCTTTTTGATAGAATGGGCAGACAAAATTATATCAAACTTCCAAAACCCGGAACAAATCCTAGAGGTGTTGAAATTACTAAAGAGGCATTATCGAGTTTGACGAGAGATGGTGAGTCAAAGAGTATTCCAGTAAACTGGCTAAGAACGGATATAGAGTTTAATTCCTATAAAAGATGGGTTGAGTTGTGGAGGGAGGACTTAAATGGAATTTAATCGAAGAAAAAATGGTACGAAAACAAGTACTTTTGGTTCTCCAGGAAGAATCAATCATGATTCAAGTCCTTTTTATACAAGCAGACTATACGAAGGATTGCCTAAGGAAGAGTCAATCAAATATGTATAAAACCCTATCCCCTCTGAATTCCTGGATAAAATCTTTTGCAAAACAAGTGAAAAAATGGATGAATTACCAGATAACAGCATTCATCTAATTGTTACTTCGCCGCCATACAACGTATGAAAGGAGTATGATGAGAACCTTACTTTAAACGATTACAGGGAATTTTTGAAATTAGTTCTTCTGTGAACCTCTCTAAACATTCTATCTATTGGTGGTGTTGTATTAATTAAATGATAAAGTTGAACATCTAAAGAGAATTTAGTTTTTATTAATTCACCATTCTTTAAAACTCTGAGAACCTCAGGTTCCTTGTTTTTATATTTATTTATAAACTATTTCCTCCTAGCCAAATACTCTTGGTAACTTAATGACTTAAAAACTTTTGAGGCATCATTTAGTATCTCTGATTTTTTCTCCTTATTGCTAATTACATTTTTTATGTTCTGCAATTTATGAAAATACAATCTTGCTGTTTAACTCTGCGTTTATTTGTGTTATTAGTTCCATGGACATTTAACCTATTCCAAAGGAATGGATTCCCAATTTTTGTTTTTACAAATTTATGAGGGTAAATGCCTCTTTATTTTATTAATCTTATACAGTTTTTAGAACGCTGCTATCAAATCTTAATCAGAATTTAATTTGAAGTTTAGTAACATATTTTTTAGTTTTATTGCAAAGTGAAATAAAAAATAGAATATAATGAAAAACTTTATTTTTGTTCTAGCCTTATTATTTATTATTACCGCCTGTGATAAAAATGAAAATTCTCCAACAGAACCCGGGCAGGACTCAAATATCACGCCGCAAATACAATCAATTTTATTTACAGGGCCATCAAAAACAAATACAGATCCAACATTTCACGCTCAAGCAGCATCTTCTTTTGCAACCAGCTTTAATTCAATGTTTCTGTTTGCTTCTTCATTTAGTATGACTCCCGCACAAAAAAACGGAAATATCTGGAAATGGGTTATTCAACAAGTTAATTTAACAATTACAGTAGAAACCGAAAAAAAGAGTGACGGAAGTTATAACTGGAAATGTACTTACAATGGTACAGATAATTATGGAAATCAATTTAATAATTGGGTTGTATGGAAAGGCATTGTAAGTGCTGATGGAAAAACTGGTAACTGGGAGTTTTATGATTCGGATAGTAAAACAATAGAAAATAAATTTTCTTATGCTGTAGATTCTCAGGGTAAAAAGACCGGCACAATAGAATACTATAATAATGGTAAGGTGATTCAAAGAATAATATTAATAAACAATCCTGATGGGAGTGGTTCTTTGGATCTTTATGAAGAGTACACCAGTGGAATAACAAGTGGTTTATACAAATCAATGCACATTGAATGGAAAGCAGATGGTTCAGGAAGCTGGCAGGAATTTGATGAAAAAGGTTTTGTATCAGATAGCGGTAGCTGGACATAAGATCTTGTATATATGTAATCAGATACTTATTACTTCTATCCCGGAACAAAATATTTAGATTATCGCTGGATCAAATTACTATTGATATGTCTAAAGTAAACAGCTGTGCGTCATTGTATCGGACGACTAAAAAATCGTCTGCGATACGACTGACGAGTTGCGATAAATTTTATAAAATTGGACTTATGAAAGTAAAAGTTTTTCATATAAGACTGACAAAAGAGAACTTTCAAACTGACCCAGACAACTTAAACAACTTCTTGGACAGTGTGACAGTTAAGAAAACTACAACCGAACTCATGAACGGACAACCTAACTTTTGGTCAATACTAGTTTTCTACGAAGACCAAGAAACTGAGAAAGATGAAATAACATCAGTCAAAATCTCAATTACAGACGAGAACGAACTAACAGACGAAGAAAAAAGAATTTTTGCAACATTAAAACAGTGAAGACAAGACAAAGCAACTAATCTAAACATACCAAACTTTATGATTTGCAACAACACAGAATTAATGACAATTTCAAAAGTAAAACCACAGACATTGGATGAACTTTCAAAAATCAAAGGTTTTTTTTGGACAGAAAATCGCAAGATTTGGTGACGACATTTTAGCAGTATTAAATTCAATTTAAAAATCAACGAAATGGAAAGTAAAATGTCATTACAAGGAATTGATACAATAATTGTACGAGTTTCTAACATAGAAATATCTAAGAAGTGGTATCAAGAAAAATTAGACCTCAAACCAATTTGGGACGACCCTAATTTAAAACTCGTAGTTTTTGATACCGGTAGTCCGACAAGTTTGACCATTTGGCAAACAGAAAAAATCATTCAAAACAATCCCGACACTTCTTCTTATCCAATATTCAAAACACTTGATGCAAATACTGCAAATCAAGAATTAAAGGAAAAGGGTATAAAAGTTGGGGAAGTTATTGATGACGGTTTTGTGAATTATTTTTTCTTCTACGACCCAGATGGAAATATTCTTGAAGCGTGCCAAGTTCACGAATAGAAAGACAAGAACAACGAACGCATAACAGCGGTTTGACGTAATGGCGGGTGCAGTGCTTCGTATGACAGTTTTGTGGTAGGTTCAAGTGAAGTTCTTTGATTGAACTTTCGTGCTAAAAATCCCCCACTACGCCAAGCTGCAACCGTTTAGGCGAAACTGTTGCAACAGATAAATCAAATTACAGGATTACTAGATGAAATCAAATTCATTC
>JARYLX010000091.1 GCA_029907415.1 Melioribacter sp. | reverse complement strand
AGAAGCATGTGATTTCAGAGATAATTTCCCTAATTTTAGCAAGTTAAAAGTGCAGGTAATTGGTATTAGTCCCGATTCAGTTGAGTCACACAAAAAGTTTACTGAAAAGTACAATTTACCTTTTATTTTATTGAGTGATGATAAGAAAGAAGTGGTTCAGAAATATGGTGTGTGGAAAGAAAAATCTTTATATGGTAAAAAATATATGGGTGTAGAGAGAACTACTTTCATAATTGATGAAAATGGGAAGATAATTCATATTTTCCCTAAAGTAAAAGTAAATGGTCATGTAGAAGAAATATTAAAAGTACTAAAATCAAATTAAATATGATTTATGTAACCCGCAGAGAAGTCTTTAGTGCTTCCCATAGAATTTATAACCCAAATTTATCTGACGAAGAAAATTTCAAAATCTATGGGAAGTGTAGTAATCCTAATGGACATGGACATAATTATACTATTGAAGTGACTGTTATAGGAGAGATTAATAAAGATACAGGTTATCTTATTGATTTAAGTCAATTAAAAAATATTATTCGTGAAAATGTGATAAATAAACTTGACCACAAAAATTTAAATCTGGATGTAGAGTTTCTAAAAGACAAAATTCCTACTGCAGAGAATATTTTAATTGGAATCTGGGGTCAATTGGTAGATAAGATACCTAATGGGAAATTATATTCAATAAAATTGTATGAGACAGAAAATAATTATGTAGAATATCGAGGAGAATAAATTGAATCACGAAGTAGTTGAAGAAAGTGTAAGAACAATTCTTAAGGAACTTGGTGAAGATATTAATCGTCCAGGGCTATTAAAAACACCTCATCGAGTTGCAAAAGCATATGAATTTTTAACTCAAGGTTATCGCAAAAAAATTGAAGATGTTCTAAATGGGGCAATCTTCGAAGAAAAATATGATGAAATGGTAATAGTTAAAGATATTGATTTTTACAGTATGTGCGAACATCATCTGCTTCCTTTTTTTGGTAAAGTTCATATTGCATATATTCCAAATGGAAAAATTGTTGGATTGAGTAAATTGCCTCGAATAGTAGATGTTTTTGCAAGACGTCTTCA
The DNA here is from genome assembly GCA_029907415.1 of Melioribacter sp. GTDB lineage: Bacteria > Bacteroidota > Ignavibacteria > Ignavibacteriales > Melioribacteraceae > Rosettibacter > Rosettibacter primus. Next base: position 8,858 of record JARYLX010000091.1, on the reverse strand, counting down.
GGTACAAGAACGAATGACACAGGAAATAGCCGACACACTTGATAAATATCTTGCTCCTCGTGGTGTTGCTGTAGTAATTGAAGCCTATCATATGTGTATGATGATGAGAGGTGTACAAAAACAAAATTCAATTACTACTACAAGTGCAATGCATGGAATTTTTTCAGAAGATACAAGAACACGTTCAGAATTTCTAAACTTAATAGCTCTAAAAAGAATTTAATGGATAAACTCCAAAAAGCTGTCTGGATAACCGGTGCAAGTTCTGGAATCGGTAAGGAATTAACACTTGAATTTGCAAGAAAAGATGAAATTGTAATTGCAACTTCAAGAAGAGTAAATCTTATTGAAAATTATAAAAAAGAACTTGGTGAAAAGGAATCCAATATAATTCCAGTACAACTTGATATAGAAGATTTGAAATCAATCGAAAATTTTTATAAAAAGTTTTCAAAAGATTTTTTTATTGCTGCTTTAATTAATAATGCTGGAGTTACTTCCTTCAAATCTGCACAAGAAGATTCTCTCGAAGAGATAAAAAGAATTATTGAAGTAAATCTGCTTGGAGCAATTTATTCTATAAAAAAAGTTTTACCGCAGATGATAGAAATGAATTACGGAACAATTATAAATATACTTTCTGTAGTTACTCATAAAGTATTTTTAGGGAGCAGTGCATATTCAGCTTCAAAAGCAGGACTTTTAGCTTATACAAATTCTTTGAGAGAAGAAATTCGAGAAAATAATATTCGAATAATAAATATAATTCCCGGCGCTACTAAAACACCTATATGGAATAGCTCTGTTCTGGAAAAAAAGTCTCATAGAATGATGTCGCCAGAAGAAATAGCTAAACTTGTTTATTATGTATATTCTATAAAATCAAATTTAGTTACAGAAGAAATTGTTATAAGACCTATACAGGGAGATTTAGAATAAAAAAACCCCGCACTTAAGGCGGGGCTTTTTATTAACGGCAACCTTTCATTTTTAGTCTATCAAAAATTTTGTTTTTTATGATTACATGTTTACCATAACCGTAACTATTCCCCCAAAGTTTTGCCCATAGTTCTTTTTGTTCATCATTGAGTATTTTATAAACAGAAAGCCAGTGATTGATTGAAGCAATTCTCATTTCGGAAAGAATTTTGTTATTTGCTTGAACCAGATCGAGCAATTTTTTTTCATCAATTTTATTTTGAAGCATCATGTTTTTGATATCAATTCTGTTCTTTTGAAGCTGTGCTCTTAAATCAACCATCTTTTTTTGATGCTCACTCATCAAATTATTAAACTGTTTCTTTTGCTCGTCGGATAAATTTAGTTTATCGAACAGCCTATCACGCATCATTCTTTTATGAATCTGTATTCCCGGTAATTGTTCTTCAACGAATTGGTCATTTTGAATTGGATTATCAATGAAATCTTTTTCGATTTCAATTGCTTCATCATCAAAGTGATTGTCTAAATCTGCAAATAAATCTGGTTGAGCATATGTTGATATTCCAAACAAAAACAAAATAATGATTGAGAAATATGTTATTTTTTTCATTGCTGAATCTCCTGTTTTATTTTATTTGACGCTTTTTTGACATCAGTTTTTCATCGATAGTTTAATTAATTTTACTTATAGCAGAAACTTTTTAATGCAGTTTATTTTTAAACCACAATAAAAAAATATTTGTCTACACTTTTGAATCAAAGAGTTTAAATGAATTTAGATAACGATTTTGAACTTGTTCGAAAATTTAATGCAGGTGATGAATCTGCATTCAATGAAATTGTTAAGAAATATCAAAAAAAAATATACTGGCATGCAAGACAAATGCTTGGTGACCATTTAGATGCAGATGAAGTAACACAAGAAGTTTTAATTGTATTGTATAAAAAATTAAAGACATTTAATTTCAAGTCGTCTCTTTTTACCTGGATTTATAGAATTGTAACGACAAGAAGTTTAAATCAAATAAAAAGAAATCAATTAAAAAAATTTCTTTCATTTGAAAATGCTAATGAAGTGGAACTTGCAGAAAAGAAAGATATAATTGATGACATCATTAATAAAGAAAAATTGGAAAAATTAAATAAAATATTGCAAAAGATTCCTCCAAAACAAAGACAGGTTTTTATACTTAGAAATTTTGAACAACTTTCTTATGAAGAAATATCAAAGATTACCGGGAAAAGTATTGGTGGATTAAAAGCAAATTATTTCCATGCGTTGAAAAAAATATTGGAGTATGCAAATGAAAAAGAATGAAGATTTGATATTGAAATACCTTTCAGATATGATGGATGAGAAAGAGAAAGCAAATTTTGAGGACAAACTAAAATCATCAGATGAATTAAATAAGGAATATGAAAGAACACTTTCTTTACTAAATCAATTTAAGGAATTTGAAAAATTACAGCTCGATGAAAGATATTTTGCTTCATTATTGCCAAGAGTTAATGAAAAAATCTATGCTAAAAAGAAAATTTCGTTTAATAGGAAATTGTCATATGTTCTTCCTGCAATAATAATTTTAATATTAATTTATATTATGTATCCAGCATCTTCGCCAACATTTGATGAAAATTTACAATCAATCACAAAAGAAATGGTTAATTATTATTCAAATAACTTAGATGAATTTACGACTGAACAAATAGTTCCTGTTCAATATGAAGAAAATTATGATGCAACATTTCTTGAAGATTTCGAGCTTCCAAAAGAATATATCAATAAGTATGTGCCAGCAATTTTTGAAGAGTCACAGGTTATAGATAAATTACCAGATGAGGATCTTTCTGCAGTTTATGTTAAATTAAGCAAGTTTAATATTCAATAGGTGAAACAATGAAAAAATTAATGTCGGTAATAATATTTGTTTTTATATTTTTTTTAATCAGTTATGCTCAGGAAAGAGAACAAATGTTCGAAAAAAGATTTGATGATAGAAAAATATTAAAGAAAATCGAACAGCTTGAAAAATCAAAGTTGATTGAGTTATTGAATTTAGATGAGGATACGTCAATTAGATTTTTTGCACGCCGAAATGAACATCAAAAGAAAATAAAATTAATTTTTGATGAAAGAGAAAAAATCATTCAGGATTTGAAAAAAAATCTAGATGAAGAAAAAAGGAACGATGCTTACTATAAAGAACAGGTAAGCAAATTAATAGATTTAGAAAACAAAATGTGCAATGAAAGAGAGAATTATTATAAATCACTATCTTCAATACTTCAGCCACAGCAAATTGCAAAACTTGCAGTCTTTGAATTTATGTTTAGAAAAGAACTAACACATTCAATTTTTAGAAAAATGCCTAAGGATAAGTAAAGAAAAATTTAAGTGTATTAAAGATGATGTTGCATTTTTTTATTATGCAGTATATCTTGCAACACAAAATTTGCGGAAGTGGTGAAATTGGTATACACGCTACTTTGAGGGGGTAGTGCCCGTAAGGGCGTGCGGGTTCGAGTCCCGCCTTCCGCACAAAACAAAATTAAACGAAGGTTAACAATGAATAAGAAATTAATATTATATTTTCCTTTATTAGTTTTTTTGTTAATATCAGTTGTAAATGCACAAGATATGCCTCCCGAAGCAGCAAAAGCTTATAATGAAGGAAATCAATATCTCAAATCCGGTAATTATGATGAGGCAGTAAAAAAATATAATGAAGCTCTGTTAACATCAAAAGATTATAGAATATATTATCAATTGGGAGTTACACTTAAAAAACAAAACAAGTTAGCTGAAGCTGAAGCTGCTTTCAAATCTTCAATTGAAAGTAATCCAAATTTTGATATAGCATATAATGGTCTCGGTGGTACTTATTTTCAGGGGGGGAAATATCAGGAAGCAGTTGAAAGTTTTAAAAAGTTTGAACAATTAACAAAACAGAAAACAATGAAAGAACAGGCTCAGCTAAATATTGCTCGTTCATATGTAAAATTAGCTGAAGCAAATAAAAAAGATGGAAATTATCAGAAAGCAATCGAAAATTTAAATGAAGCAATTAAATACAATAAACTCGATGCTGCATATGTTTTATTAGCAACAACTTATTATGAAAATGGTGAATATGACAAAGCAATTGAAGCAGCAGACCAGGTTATCAACATGAAAACAACTAATTTGAAAGGAGCAGCTTATTATTACAAAGCAATGGCATTTAAACAGAAAAATGATATTATAAAAGCAAAAGAAAATTTTGAACTTGCCAAGAAAGACCCGCAATATAGAAAATTAGTAGAGTATGAATTAAAGCTTCTAAGATAAACTTGAGCCCTCATTAAGAGGGCTTTTTAATATTACCAGATTTCATCTCAATTAATCGTATATTTAGAAAATCAGAACTTTTTTTGAATCAAATTTTTTAATAGTGCGAATTTCTGCAGAATAAAATAATATGAAAAAGGCTACTTTATACATCTTACTTTTGCTATCATTTTTTAAGAGCAATGCTGAATATAATAATGACTTATTTAATCAGGCATTGAGTTACTATAACCAGAAAGAATATGCTACAGCATTTAAAATATTCGAAAAATTATTTTCAGATAATAATACTGAAGAAACAAAAAAAATTCTTTCTAAATATTATGCTGCCGATTGCCTTTTTAACATAAAACAATTTGATGCATCTGCAATATTATTTGAATCTTTCAACAGTCAAAATACTTTTTCAAACTTGCGGGAAGGAGCTTTATATAAATTAGGTGAAATATATTTTCAAATAGGAAGTTTTAGAAAATGCAGAGAAAGATTATTGACTTTAACAGAAGCATATCCACAAACTTCATACAAAGGTTCAGCTTATTACTGGATTGCAGAAGCATATACTGCTGAAAAACGATATCTTGAAGCAGAAGAATACTTTCAGAAAGCAATAGAAAATAGAGAAACTAATGATTTTATAGTAAATACTTTTTTTTCCTTTGGCCAATTGTATGAAAATATTGGCAACTTTACTGAAGCTGTAAATTATTATGACCAGTTGCTTGCTTATTATAAAGATAGTCAGCTTGCTCCTTTTGCACAATTAAGAATTGGAATTTCTTACTTTAATCTAAAAGAGTATGATAGTGCCATTCTTGAATTAACAAATCCACTAATAAAAAATTTACCTCCTGAAAATATTATTGATGCTAAATATTATTTAGCAAACTCATATTCCAGAATTAAGGATTATCAAAATTCACTTGCAATTTTGACAGAATTATCAAAAGAAGAATTATCCAATGAATTAAAAAGAATTATTATCTATAACATAGCCTGGACAAAATTTCAATTAAATGATTACGAAGGAGCATTCAATATTTTCAAAGAATTATCTGAACCTGAAGCTGATTCAATTTCAATATATGCATTTTACTGGAGCGGTGAATGTAAACGTTATGCAGGTGAGATTAAAACGGCTGATGAAATCTATAAAAAGTTTCTTGAAAAATATCCCTCGCATGCTTTAGCTGCTCGTGCACAATTAAGCAAAGGAACTGTTTATTTTACTTCAAATCAATCAAAAGAAGCGGAAAAATCTTTAATTAATGCAACAATTGCAGGCGATGCTTTAACAAAAGCAAAAGCATTTACTTTGCTTGGAGAAATGAGATTAAATAGCAACAACTATTCAGATGCACGAAATTATTTTTCATCAGCTTTGAAATTTATTTCAAATGATATTCAATTGAGTAATCGAGCTAAACTTGGATTGGCTATAAGCGAATTTTACTTGAACAATTTTGGCTCTTCTTTACAGTATCTTCAAGAACTATCTTCTAAATACAGCGATTTTGAAAGTGATAAAGTTAATTTTTACATGGCTGAAAATTATTTTGCAAGAAAAGAATATGCAGCTGCTCTTAAGCATTATAATAAAATTAATTCTACAAATGAATTAATCAAAAAACAAACTTTGTTGGGAAAAGCTTATTCGTATTTCAATCTGAAAGATTTTTCTAATGCTGTTTATTTCTTCAATGATTATGTTAACAAATACCGTAACGACAAAAATCTTACAGAAATTAAATTGAGACTTGCAGATAGTTATTATGCTTTGAAAAATTTTGATAAAGCAAGCGTGATTTATAAAGATTTATTCTCTGGTGATAAATCATTTCTTCAAAACGAACAGGCTTATTATCAATATTGTCAGTCCCTGTATAAAGCAGGCAAGACAACTGAAGCTATTAGAGAATTTGCAAATCTCCAAAAAAAATTTCCGAATTCAAGATATGCAGATGCATCACAATATGTTATTGGTTGGATTTATTTTCAACAGGGCGACTTTCAATCTGCTATTAACAATTATCTTAATTTAATTAGAAGATTTCCACGCTCAGATTTAATCCCTGTAGCCTATTATTCTATTGGCGATTCTTATTATAACATTGGTAATTACGATTCTGCAATTGTTTTTTATAATAAAGTGCTGGTTGAATATCCTAACACTCAATATATAATTGATGCCGTAAATGGAATTCAATATGCATACATTGCTAAAGACCAACCAGCTCTGGCAATTAGCTCGATAGAACAATTTATTAAAGAAAATCCTGGACTGAAATTGAGTGACCAGATTTATTTTAAGAAAGGAGATATTTATTACAGTCTTGATGATTATTCTAATGCAATTAATGCTTACAAAGAATTTATTCAATACTATCCAAAGAGTGAATTAATTCCAAATGCTTATTTCTGGATTGGTAAATGTTTTGCGAATCTCAAAAAAGAAAATGATGCTATAGAGAACTTTAGTAGAGTTTTAGAGATTTCAAAAAAATCTGATATAGGAATTTCTGCTGCAATTGAATTGGCTAATATTTATTCTAATAAAAAACAATATACTTCTGCAATTCAGGTTTTGAATTCTTCGATTGATGCAGTACCAACTTCCAACAGAATCCCTGAACTTTTATATTTAAGAGGCACTGCTGAAGTAAAAGATAACAATATGAAAGCAGCTTATTCAACTTTTGAACAAATAATTACTTATTATGAAGGAAACATCTTTGCAGCAAAATCAAAAGTTGAATTAGGAATACTTGAACTTAATAAAGGCAATTACGAAAATGCTATTCAGTTATTAAAAGAAACTGCAGAAAATAGAATTGATGATATTGGTGCTCAAGCCCAATATTATTATGGATTGGCATTATTTAATCAAAATAAAATTAATGAAGCAATTACTGCTTTCGTTAGAGTAAGGTCAATTTTTTCTGCTTATGATGAGTGGTATACAAAGTCACTGCTTAGACTTGGTGATTGTTATGTTAAATTGAATGACAAAAAACTTGCTCGTGAAATGTATAGAGCTGTTCTTATAAGACATCCCAAAGGTGAATACGCAATTGAAGCTAACAAAAAGTTAAAACAACTATGAAAAAAATTTTTATCACGATATTCTTTGCAAATATTATTCTTATTGCACAAACCGAACAAAAAAATGTTGAACTGCCAGATTTTGTAATAACTGGAAGACAAAAAATTGATGTTCAGACTGTTGAAAAGAAAAAAGCAGATTTAATCGGAATTGTATCTGAAGATTTTTTAATGCCTCGTTACTCGCCGGAAGAACTGCCATTGTTAATATCCTCAGTCCCTAAACCAATTATACCTTCAGTTGATGATTTGAACAATTCTTATTTTGGAAATATTTATATCGGTTTAGGAAGATATAGTTATCCAGTTGGTGAACTACATCTTAATAAATCAATGAATTATTATTTACTGCATGCTGATGTGTGGGGTTTGAATATCAGGGAATACATACCATATTCAGGATACAATTCTTCCGGGGTTAATGTTGAAAATAATTTATTTGTGAGCACCAAATCAGATTTTCTTCCCGGCAGCGAAATAAAATTGAACGGAAAATATTTTAGAGATTCATACAAATTTTTTGGTTCACTTACGCAGGATTCATTAAGAGAAAATTTTAGAACTAATGGTAATTTTTCTTTTTCTAATAATTACAACAAATGGATTAATGCAGGCTTAAATTTGCAGGTAGATTTGTTAACTATCAAAAATTCTATAAAAGAAAAATTATTATCAGGCTCAGGTTATTTTGAAACAAAAGCGCCTAAATTCATCCTTGGAACAAAAGCTTTATACAAAAAACAATTTCTTGAAAATAATTTAAGTGGCATTGATAATTACAGCTATTATGAACTCGAAGCATATTCAAAATTGTATTCTTTAAAAAATGTAATACTAAACTTTGGAATTAATTATTCAAAAAATAACAATAATAATTTCTTATCTCCTTTCGCATCAACACAAGTAAAATTATATAATGGATTAACATTGAAAGCGGAGTTTACTCCGCACACTGAATTTTATTCAATCAATGATTTATTAAACAAAAATATTTATATGAATAATGATTCCATAGACAATGTTTTTATGAAAATCCCATTCAACTTATATGCATCTCTAAAATATGATTATGAAAATATATTAACAGTGAAATTGCTGGGTAATTATAGAACAATCAATAATTATCCATACTTTGAAGATAAAATAAAAAAAGGTTTCTTCAATATTTATTCATCTGAAGAAGTAAAATCTTATTCAATTGGAACTGATGTTCTATTTAATTCTTCATTTTACGGTTTTTTAGATTTTAGTTTTATGATAAATCAAGTGAAAGATAAAAGTGATAATTATATTCCTTATAATCCTCTTTATCAATTAAATATATCTTACGGATATAATTTTTATTTTGGATTAGGAGTTAAAATCAAATACAAATTTTATAAAGATTATTATGCAGACATTATGAATAAAAAATTAATTCCTGACTATCATGATTTCTCGGCAAGTTTAATGTATGAACTATTTAAAAGCTTATCTTTAAGAGCAG
>JARYLX010000090.1 GCA_029907415.1 Melioribacter sp. | reverse complement strand
AAAATTGACAGAGATTTCTGGACTGGATTAAGTATTCAAACAATAGACCCTTCAATTGCAAAAGCATATAATCTTAAAAGTTCGCGTGGAGTTATTATTACACAGGTTGCAAAAAATTCTCCTGCACAAAAAGCTGGTTTGCAGGTTTATGATATAATTCTTGGAATAAATAATTTCAAAATTAATGATGAAAATACTTTGATTGGCATTCTTCAGGAATTCAGACCTGATGATGTAATCGAAGTAAAAATTTTAAGAGACAATAATTATTTAACAAAAAAAATGAAATTGGAGAGAAGATGATTCCTCGTTACACTCGTCCCCAGATGGGAAAAATCTGGGAAGACCAATTTAAGTTCGATACCTGGCTTAAAATTGAAATATTAGCATGCGAAGCAAGGTACAATCTTGGACAAATACCAAAAGAAGATTTAGAAGAAATTAAATCAAAAGCAAAGTTTGATATCAATCGTATCTTAGAAATTGAAGAAACAACAAAACACGATGTTATTGCATTCTTAACAAATGTAGCTGAAAATGTCGGTCCTGCTTCGCGCCATATTCATTATGGAATGACTTCTTCTGATATACTTGATACTGCTCTTGCATATCAAATGAAATCAGCTGGTGAAATACTACTTAATGATTTAATTGAACTCAAAAATGTTTTAAAGAAAAGAGCTATTGAACACAAAAAAACTATCTGTGTCGGAAGAAGTCACGGTATTCATGCAGAAGCATATTCAATGGGATTAAAATTTGCATTATGGTATGAAGAAGCAAAAAGAAACATTGAAAGACTTCAGAAAGCAATTGATGTTATAAGTGTTGGTAAAATTTCCGGAGCAGTTGGAACTTTTGAACATTTATCCCCTGAAGTTGAAAAACATGTTTGCGAGAAATTGGGATTAAAACCCGAACCAGTTGCAACTCAAGTGGTTCAAAGAGATAGACACGCAGAATTTTTAACAACTCTATCAATTATTGGAACATCTTTAGAAAAAATTGCAGTAGAAATTCGTCATCTCCAAAGAACTGAAGTTCTTGAAGCAGAAGAATATTTTTCAAAAGGACAGAAAGGTTCTTCTGCCATGCCTCATAAGCGTAATCCAATTATAAGTGAACGAATTACGGGAATTGCTCGTCTGCTTCGTGCAAATTCAATTGCTGCACTTGAAAATGTTGCTCTATGGCATGAACGAGATATCTCTCATTCATCTGTTGAAAGAATTATTATTCCAGATAGTTGCATTGCTTTGGATTATATCCTGCACCTTGCAACTAATTTAATTGACAAATTAATTATCTATCCTGAAAACATGATTAAAAACTTGAATCTAACAAGAGGATTAATATTTTCTCAAACAGTATTATTGAAACTTGTTGAAAAAGGAATGACACGAGAAGATGCTTACCAAATTGTTCAGAATTCTGCTATGAATGTATGGCAGGATAAATCAAAAAATCTTAAAGATGAACTATTAACATCAGATACTGTAAAGAAATATTTGTCAGAAAAAGAACTTGATGAAATTTTTAATCCCGATTTAATGCTTAAAAATATCGATTATATCTTTGCAAGAAGTGTTGAAATGGAATAAATCATACTTAGTTTAATATTTACTTGAATTACAAATTAAAAAATGAGGTTGTCTAAAAAGTAATTATTCAGATTTTATAAACAGAAAATAAATTAAACCAACATTTTACATATATAAAATTTTACTTTTAGACAACCTAAAATCAATTTACATTAACTCAATTATATTTTTATTTGTTGTAATATCCTTTCGTGTAGTTTTTCTGATTTTCTGTGTTGCATCTTTCAATTCTAAATTAGCAGTTAATTCTACACTGGTTCCTGTTTCAGCACGAATCAGTAATCCCTTATCAATGTTAAATAAAATGTTTCCTGTCCCAGAAATTTTAGGGTCACTAAAATTATACTTAATGCCGTTATCTTCACCCTTTTTATTCCCTGTCCATGTGCAGGATAAATTTGCACTTAACTTTGCAGCTTTATCGTTTTTGATTTTTACAAAATCTTCTATTTTATATGTAATTGTATTATTAATTTGAAAAACACTCAATTGACCCGGATAACTTTTTTCCCATGTAGAATCTTTTGCTAAAGATTTTTGAGGAAGTTCACGAAATATTAGTTGAGTAATTGGACGAATAAGAGCATCTCCTAAACTTTTAGCATATTGAGATTTTTGTTCTGCTGTTAAATTTTGTTTTTGTGGCTGCAAAGAATTTAATTTATCAATCATCTTATCCAAACGGAAAACCTCAATTACTTCTCCAAGTTCACTAACTCTTGCACGATATGGTGTATTGTGAATAGTTAAGTAATCACCAAATTTTTGTTTTTCTTCTTCAGTCAATTGTTTATTGGAATCAAAACTAATTTTTTGTCCATTTATATCAGCATCAAGTTTAAGAGAAGAAATTGTAATTCCCAGTTCAGCTATTTTATCTGCATCAACATCAATTACTTCAAGGTCAAAAACATAAGTAGTTGTTTGAGTCGATTTAGCCTGCATAAGGGAATCTGCTTGAACACTCTCCTGAGATGATGTAATTGTTGTAAGCTTGTATTTGAACTTATCCCCTTTTTCAAATTTATAACGTAAAAATACTTTCTCGCCTTTCAGGTCAATACTTTCAAGATTTGACTTTGCAATCTCTGCCTTTTGCTTTTCTTCCTTTTTACTGCAAGAAAAAAAGAAACTAATGGAAATTATTATCAATAATAAATAAGTTTTTTTCATTTCAACTCTGTTTTAATTAATTAAAAAATTTATTAATTATTCCATCCGTTAATTTCGAGAAGTTCTCTTCTTGAAAAAAAGTGTGAAATTTCTTTTGCCGCATTTTCATTAGAATCAGAACCATGAACAATATTTTCTTGAATATTATCAGCATATAATTTTCTTATAGTTCCTTCTTCTGCTCTTGCAGGGTCTGTTGCTCCTATTAATTTTCTAAATTCTTCAACAGCATTTTCTTTTTCAAGTACTATTGGCACACATGGACCTGATGTCATATAAGCAATCAAATCATTGAAGAATGGTCGTTCTTTGTGTATTTCGTAAAATCCTTTTGCAGCATCAGGTGTTAATTTTATCATTTTCATTGCAATTATTTTAAATCCTGCTTCTTGTATGTGTGTTATTACTTTTCCAATTAAATTTTTTCTCACACAATCTGGTTTGAGTATAGCAAGTGTTCTGTTGTTCAATTTTTACTCCTCAATTTATTAATAATTAGGAATTAGAAATTAGGAATTAGGAATTTTGTTCTTAATTTGTTTTTTAATTGATTTATTCTTTTTATTCAATGATTTCTTTTTAGATACCGATTTTTTAATTGACAATTTACTTTTATGAATTTTCTCTTTTTCAAGAGCTTTTTTCATTGTGATACCAATTTCAGCTGGACTTTCAACCACATAAATTCCTGCTTTCTTCATTGCTTCCATTTTTTCTACTGCAGTACCTTTACCGCCTGAAATTATTGCCCCAGCATGACCCATTCGTCTTCCTGGAGGAGCAGTTCTTCCTGCTATAAATCCTACTACAGGTTTTTTAACATATTTTTTTATATAAGCTGCAGCCTCTTCTTCAGCATTGCCTCCAATTTCACCAATCATTACAATTCCTTCTGTATCAGGGTCTTCATTAAATAATTTTATAATGTCTATAAATTGAGAACCAACTACAGGGTCACCTCCAATCCCTACACATGTAGATTGACCAATTCCTAAATCAGTTAATTGTTTTACAGCTTCATAAGTTAAAGTTCCACTTCGAGATACAACACCAATTTTTCCTTTTTTATGAATGAACCCCGGCATTATTCCAATTTTGGCTTTCCCTGGAGATATTATTCCAGGGCAGTTCGGTCCAATCAATCTAACATCTTTTCCTTTTAATGAATTGTAAACTGCAATCATATCTTTCGTTGGAATTCCTTCAGTAATACACACAATCAGTTTGATACCTGAATTTGCAGCTTCTAATATTGCATCTGAAGCAAAAGCAGGCGGTACAAAAATTGCGGAAGCATTTGCTTTAGTAGCTTTGACAGCTTCGGACACAGTATTAAAAATTGGAATGTCAGTATCTTCAAACTTTTGTCCACCTTTGCCAGGTGTTACACCAGCAACAATATTGGTTCCATACTCAATCATCTGCCGTGTATGAAAGGAACCTTCGCTGCCAGTTATCCCCTGAACAAGTACTCTTGTTTTTTTATCGAGAAGAATACTCATAATAAATCCTTAATTGTTATGAACAATAATTTTATTTACAAAATTAAGAAAACCTTTTAAATAACTTGTTAAAAAATTTCTTTATGAAGTGAATCAATAAATGTAAATTTGTTATATCAAAAATAATATTTGGAGGTTGTTATGAATAATAATTTTGGAATTACTGGTTTCGTTTTTAATGAAGAAATTCCATGGGAAAATGTTGGTGATGGAGTCAGAAGAAAAGTTATGGCCTACGATAAAGATTTAATGCTTACTGCAGTTGAATTTAAGAAAGGAGCAATTGGATATTTGCATAAACATCCTCATAAACAGGTTTCATACATTGTCACGGGTTCATTCGAAGTCACACTTGGCAGTGAAAAGAAAGTTCAAAAAGCAGGTGATGTTTATTTCGTTCCACCCGATGTTGAACATGGCGTTTTAGCACTTGAAGAAGGAAGTTTATTAATAGACATCTTTCATCCTTACCGTGAAGATTTTGTAAAAAAATAAAATAAGGAGTCTAAAACTTGAAATTCTTCGTTAAAATATTTTTTGTTTTGTTCGTGTGCACAGAAATTTCTTTTGGTCAAATTAAAACATTAAGATTATGGGAAACTATTGCACCAGGCAGTGAAAATTTAATTAACAATGAAACTTATGAAGATGGCCGTTTCAAAAATGTGAACCAACCAGAACTTTCTGTTTTTTTATGTAAAAATCGAAATTATAATACACCAACAATTATAATTTTCCCTGGCGGAGGATATAATCATATTACATTCGAAAAAGAAGGTATAAAATTAGCAAGATGGTTAAATGAAAATGGAATAAATGCTTTTATATTAAAATACAGACTAAACGAAAATCTTGCTCTCATCGATGCTCAACGTGCAGTTAGTTTTGTAAGAGCAAAAGCAATTGAATTTGATATTAATCCAAATAAAATTGGAATCTTAGGTTTTTCTGCTGGTGGTCATTTAGCTGCAAATATGATTATTAACAAAAAAACAATTATGAATGATAAAATTGACTCAATCAGCTGCACTCCTGATTTTGCAGTTTTAATTTATCCATGGCTTCAAAATTTATATCAAAAAGTTCAAGATAAATTTCCTCCTACATTTATTGTTCATGCTTCAGATGATAAGCGTGTGCCGGTCGAGCAAAGTATTAACTTTTTTAATGAGTTAATTAAAAATAACATACCTGTTGAAATGCATATTTATGATAAAGGTGGACATGGTTTTGCAATAGAACCCGATAGAGGAAGAGCATCTTCATGGGTCAATATTTTTCTTGATTGGTTAAAAACCACAATACAGTAGAAATTTTTGAGGATTAAAATATCATGAAAAAAATATTATTCACACTTATTGTTAACATATCTATTCTCTATGCTCAAAATAGTTATATAAAAAAATTTCCTGATGTTTCCGGATTTCAAAATAGTGCTCATCATTGGTATGATATTTATGCAGAAGATAATGTAATTCATCCTCTCCCAGAGCGTCCCCGTTATAAACCTGAAAATGTTAAAGAAATTGCGGATAACATTTTATTATATCAGAAAGAAAACGGCGGGTGGCCCAAAAATTATGATATGCTTGCAATTCTTACGGAAGAACAAAAAGATTCTCTAAGAAAAACTAAAAATCAATTGAATACCACATTCGACAACTGGACAACTCATACTCAAGTTGAATACCTTGCTCAGGCTTATTATTTAATTCATGATGAAAAATATAAAGAAGCATGTTTGAAAGGCATTGATTACATTCTTTCTGCTCAATATCCAAATGGTGGCTGGCCTCAATATTATCCCGATACAAGTGGTTACAGAAAATATATTACTTTCAACGATGGAGTAATGATTGGTATAATGAAAGTTCTTTATAACATTGTTCAAAATAAACCTCATTATTCATTTGTTGATAATTTAAGAAGAGAGAAAGTAAAAGCAGCTTTTGAAAAAGGTTTAGAATGTATTCTCAAAACACAAATAAATGATAATGGAAAACTTACAGCCTGGCCGCAACAAGCAGATAATGTTGGATTATTCCCTCAGTGGGCAAGAGCTTTTGAACCACCATGTATATGTAATGGCGAAAGTGCTGAAGTTGTTCTCTTTTTAATGAACATTGAAAATCCATCTAATGAAATAATTAATGCAATTCAAAGTGCAGTTAGATGGTTTGAAGATTCTAAAATAAAAGGGATAAAAATAGTAGAGAAAAAAATTGAACCGAAAAAATATTATTACAGCACATTTGATTATGACAGAATAGTGGTTGAAGATTCTACTGCCCCACCAATTTGGACTCGTTATTACGAATTAAAAACTCATAGGCCAATGTTCTGCAATCGTAATAAAAAAATAGTTTATTCACTTGCAGAAGTCGACCATGAAAGAAGAGCCGGCTACACTTGGTATACATATGCACCTCAAGAAGTTTTAGATAAATATCCTGATTGGCAAAAGAAATATGCCCCCAATGAAAATGTTTTAGAAAAAAGATGAGTCAATTATGAAAAATATTTTTAAAATAATTTTATCATTAACATTAATAATAACATTAAGTTCATTTATGATGTTAACTCAAAAATCTAAATATAAAGTTGTATGCTTTGGGGATTCAATTACTTACGGAGCTGGAGTTGAAGGGAACGGCTGGGTGGAACAAATTGCCAGCAAGAGTGACAATTTATTAATGATAAATGAAGGAAGAAAAGGAAGAAAAACCTCGGATAAAAATGAATTGCTCCCAATTTTAGAAAAATATCCTGATGCAGATTTATTTTTAATCTTGCTTGGCGTAAATGATTTAAAGGATGGAAACGACAGCCTTGTCAATGCGTGTATATCAAATATTAAATGGATGATTGGTGAAATAAAAAATAAAATACCAGAAGCAAAAATTTTATTAATGTCGCCATGTAACATCAATTTAGAAACGATGTCAGATATCAACAAAAATAAGAAGTATAACGAGAACACCTACAATTCATTAATAAAATTAGAAAAAGAATATGGTAAACTTGCAAAGAAAGAAAACATATATTTTATAAGTTTATTTTCAACTGTATCTCCTCAAAACTTCTGGGATGGATTACACCCTGATTTAAAAGGTCATAAAGAAATAGCAGAAAGAGTATTGCAAAAAATAAATTCTATTCTAAATTGATTCATAATATCAAAAACACATTTGAGATTGATTTAAAACTAAGAACTAAAAATTATAACGCGAGAGACATAAACATTAATGAAGTTTTCTTGTTATCTTAATGCAGGCAGGAACAAAAAAATTTAATTCACGAAGAAAGCAATAATTTACAATTTGAAAGAGTTTATATACATTAAATAAACAGCAGAGTTTTAAAGATGAGCATCTAAAAATCTTTTTTGAATTTTTTCTCTTAATAATAATTAAAAATCATATTTGCTAATTATTTCCAAGAATCATTTTCTTAAAATACTCAAGTGTTAACTTCAAGCCTTCTGCTCTGCTAATCTTAGGTTCCCAGTTAAGAATTTTTTTTGCACGGGTTATATCTGGCTGGCGAACTTTTGGGTCATCTTCAGGTAATTCTTTATAAACAATTTTACTTTTTGAGTTACATATTTTAATAACTTCTTCAGCAAACTCTTTCAATGAAACTTCATCTGGATTTCCAATATTAACAGGATAAACTTCATTTGACATCAACAATCTAAAAATACCTTCTATTAAATCATCTACATAACAAAAACTACGAGTTTGAGAACCATCACCAAAAACGGTTACATCTTCACCTCTTAAAGCTTGAGAGAAAAAAGCCGGCAAAGCACGTCCGTCATCAATTCTCATTCTTGGTCCATATGTATTAAATATTCTTGCAATTCTTGTTTGAAGACCATGATAACGGTGATATGCCATTGTCATGGCTTCAGCAAATCTTTTTGCTTCGTCGTAAACACCACGAGGTCCAACTGGATTAACATTACCCCAATAATCTTCACTTTGAGGATGAACAAGAGGGTCGCCATAAACTTCTGAAGTTGAAGCTAAAAGAAAAACAGCATTTTTTTCTTTTGCCAAGCCAAGTGCTTTATGAGTGCCAAGTGAACCAACCTTAAGAGTTTGAATTGGAAGTTTAAGATAATCAATTGGACTTGCAGGAGATGCAAAATGCAAAACATAATCTACTTTCGAAGGAACATGAATATAATTTGTAACATCAAGTTTAATGAACTGAAAATTTTCGTTGCCAAAAAGATGTTCAATATTTTCTATTCTGCCTGTTAAAAGATTATCAAGGCAGATGACCTTCATTCCTTCATTAATTAATCTATCACAAAGGTGTGAGCCAAGAAATCCAGCTCCGCCGGTTACAACAGCAACTTTCTTCTGCATTAATTATGCTTTGACCTTACTTTTCTTTGAGCCATTTGTTGGATTTGAATAATAGTAATAATATTTGTAATAAGAACTATAACCGCTTCTATATTGAAAATTATTTAATACTACACCGAGAAATGATAAATTATCTCTTCTTAATATATCAACTGACTTTTCCATCAAATCAACTTCGGTATTATTTGCAGATACTACAAGTATAGTTCCATCTACATATTGAGCTAATATTTCAGAATCTGTTACAGCAATAAGAGGAGCAGAATCAAGAATTATATAATCAAAATCTTTTCTTAATTTTTCCAGAAAAGATTCCATTTGAGTAGAACCAAGAATTTCAGAAGGATTAGGAGGAATTGTTCCAGCACTTATATAAAATAAATTATTGACCGGAGTATGACGCAAAATTTGTTCGAAAGATGCTTGACCAAAAAAGTAATCAGTAAAACCTGGAAATCTTTTTTCATTAAATACATTATGAACTCTTGGCTTTCTTAAATCTGCATCTAACAAAAGCGTTTTAAAATTTGCAAGAGCAAGACTTCCAGCAAGATTTACTGATGTTGTTGTTTTGCCTTCAAGTGACATTGAGGATGTTACTAAAATTATTTTTAAGGATTCTTTATCAATCTTAGAAAATTTAATTCTTGTTCTAAGGGCTCTATAAGCTTCGCTTGCACTTGCATCAGGTTTTTTTGCAACAATAAATTCTAATTCTTTATTATTACTATTTAATCCTTCAATTTGAGGTATCCATGCAAGAATATTAATATTTCTGTTTTGAATATCTTCAGGAGTTTTAATAGTATTATCAAAACGATTACGTACAAATGCAAAGCTAACTCCCAGTCCTAAACCTAAGAATAATCCTATTACTACAATTAAAGGTCTATTTGGTTTAGCTGGTTTAAGTGGAATAAGTGCAGGGTCAATGATTAATACATTACCTGGGACAGATTGTTCATTAATAATTGCTTCTTGATATTTCTCTTCAACTTGAAGATATAATTTTTCATATGCAGATTGTTCTCTTGATAATCTTGCAAGGTCAATTGAACTTGTAGGAAGTTTGCTTAATCTTTTATCATATTCTCCAACAATTTCATTCAATTTTTTATATGAGGCTAATAATGACTGATATTTTACTTCTTCTTCAAGAACTTTTTTTGTTAAATCTTTTATTTCATCAGGACTTGCAGCTAAGATACCAGCACGATAGACTGTAAGCTGGCTGTTTAATTTTTCTCTTAAATCGTTAATCTTAGAATCAAATTCTCTAATTATCTCATCTTTCTTACGTGAATCTCTACTCGAAGATAATGCACGATCTTTTTGTGTCATTAAATCTGCAATTTGCATTTGTAAATTTTT
>JARYLX010000008.1 GCA_029907415.1 Melioribacter sp. | reverse complement strand
AGAAAATATTAATCAAATATCACTTGAGGATTTAGAAGCAATTCTTGAAAAAGGTGCACCAACAGGTGGATTCTTTCTGCTCGAAGGCTCAATTGAAACAAGAAATCGTTTGTTCGGAAAGATTGGTTCAGTTTTGTTTTTTGATTATGGGAATACATGGAACGATTATAAAAATGCTAAAATTAATGAGATTGCAGTTGCAGCTGGATTTGGTTTAAGATATTACTCGGATTTTGCCCCAATTCGACTTGATTTTGGAATAAAATTATATGACCCGATGAATAAAAAAAATTTTTCAAAAAAGAAATTTTTTAATGATTTACTCCAATTTCATATCGGCATAGGCGAAGCCTTCTGATATTTTTTTGTCACTTCTCAAAAGAGAATAGCTTTAACTTTGTTGATAAAAATAATTTTGAGTAATTTTGTAGCTACTTTTTAGGAGTTTCTTGATGATTTCAAGCATGACAGGTTATGGTAAAGCAATTGCTCAGAAAGGAGATTTAATTATTGAAGCAGAGATTAAAAGTCTCAATAGCAGATATCTCGAACTTTCCTTACGATTGCCAAAATTTTTATATGATAAAGAATTTGAAATAAGAGAAAGAGTTAGAAGTCAAATAAAAAGAGGCAAAGTTTTTTTAAACATAACTTTCAAAAAAAATAATATAGAAGATGATTTATTTATTTATGACCCTGTAGCTGTTAAATCAACTTTGAAAATGTTGAAAGACATCCGAAAAGCAGCAGGTCTAAAAGATAAAATAAAATTTACTGATTTAATTCAATTCCAGCATCTCTTTTTGAAAGCAGAACCAGATGAATTTAATGAAGAAATGGAATTGCTCAATCAAGTAATTGATAATGCAATTTTTGAAATGAATAAAATGCGAAATGCAGAAGGTCGTGAACTTGAAAAAGATATTAGAAAAAGAATTGAAATTATAGAATTAGCAGTTTATCAAATTGAAAAAATTAAAGAAGAAAATTTGCGATTGTATTTTGAAAACTTTAAAGACAAAGCTCGACAATTAGTTTCAAGTTTTATTGATAATGAACAAAGATTAATTACCGAACTTGCTTTGCTATCAGAACGATTTGATGTAACAGAAGAGTGTGTTCGTTTGAGAAGTCACATAAAATTATTTTTAGATACAATGGAAAATTCTGAAGAAGCAGGCAGGAAACTTAATTTTATATTGCAGGAAATGAATCGAGAAGCAAATACTATAAATAGCAAAGCAGTTTCATCTGAAATTTCGCATGCTGGAATTTTAATTAAAGAAGAGATTGAAAAAATACGTGAACAAATTCAAAATATTGAGTAGAAAGTGGCAAAACCAAAATTATTTGTATTCTCGGCTCCAAGTGGTGCAGGAAAAACTACAATTGTTAAAGATATACTCAAAAGTTTTCCTGATTTTAAATTTTCTGTATCTGCAACAACAAGAAAAAAAAGACCTGGTGAAATTGACGGGGTTGATTATTTCTTTATCACGGAAGATGAATTTAAAAGAAAAATTGAAAACAATGAATTTGTTGAGTGGGAAAAGTTTTATGACTATTATTACGGAACATTAAAAAAGACTATTGACGAAAATTTAAGCAATGGCTACACAACAATTTTTGAGGTGGATGTTAAAGGAGCATTAAACATTAAAAAAGTTTATCCTGATGCTGTACTAATTTTTATAGTTCCGCCAAGCATTGATGAATTAAAAGAAAGATTAAAAAAGAGAAATACGGAAACAGATGAAGATTTAAGAAAAAGACTTGAAAGAGCACAAATGGAATTAAGTTACAAAGATAAATTTGATTATGTTGTTGAAAACATAAATCTTGAAGATGCAAAAGAAAAAGTAAAAAAGATAATAGAAAAAGAAATATCATAAGGAGGATAATATGGCACTTAAACCAATTGATTTACGCAAGATTAAGGAGCGAATCCCTAATTTATATGAGGCAGTTGTTGTTGCTTCACGCAGAGCACGTAAAATTAACGATGATTATAAACTGGAATTCAATACTTTGTTGAGTTCAGTTATAACAAGTGACGATGATGAATTTGAGGATAAAGAAAATCCTGAACAATTAAAATTATCCCTTGAATTTGAAAAGAGAGAAAAACCACATATTAAAGCAATCAAAGAATTAGTTGAAAACGGTATAGAATACCGTTATAAATCATAACTTTTTAATCAGCTTTTTAGAGATAGCAATTTTTTTCAAAATACTTGTCAATGCTAAATCTAAAAAGCTGATTTGTTAAATAAATATTATTTTTTCTCGCCTCATCAAATCTTTATAAAATATTTCTTAAATTCATTTTGTGCATTTCAAAATTTTGTGATGATTACTTTGGATAGCGAAATTAAAAAAAGAATTATTGAATCATTAAAGTTACAACAAGAAATATTTGGAGATTACCTCTTCGACTCTTTTAAGAAAGTTAATTATGAAAATCTTCCTGTAGAACAAACAGAAATAAAAATATCAGAAAAAGTAGAAATAAATTTGAATGAAAATCTTTTTCAAGAAAATTTTATGAGTGCTAATAGTCTTGAAGAATTAGATTCGATGATAAATCAGTGTCAAAAGTGTCCTCTTGGAAAGACAAGAACAAAATTTGTTTTTGGTGTAGGAAATCCAAATGCACATGCAATGTTAATAGGTGAGGCTCCCGGTGCTGACGAAGATCTTCAAGGTGAACCCTTTGTTGGGAGAGCAGGTAAATTATTAAATGATATTTTAAAAGCAATTAATCTATCAAGAAATGATGTTTATATTGCTAATATTTTGAAATGCAGACCACCAGGAAATCGTGACCCTTTGCCATCTGAGATGGAAACATGCATGCCATATTTGCATAAGCAAATTGATTTGATAAAACCAAAATTAATTTTATGTCTTGGAAGAATTGCAGCAAATGGGTTATTAAATAAGAAATTATCATTATCTTCGCTTAGAGAAAATATTTATGAATTTAATGGCATAAAAGTTCTTGTAACTTATCATCCAGCAGCATTATTAAGAAATCCTCAATGGAAACGAGGCTGCTGGGAAGATGTAAAGAAATTCAAAAAATTATATGATGAATTATTAGAAAATTAATATGGCTAAAAGAGAAAATTCAGATATTGATAAATTAAAAGAAGCAGTTAAAACACCACCTAATGCTGTAGATGTCGAAAAGGCAGTTTTAGGGGCAATGCTTATTGAATCAAGTGCAGTTCCAAAAGCAATTGAAATTTTGAAACCAGAAGCTTTTTATGATTTGAAGAATCGTATAATTTTTGAAGCAATAACTACTTTATACGAAGCTGATGAACCTATAGATACAGTTTCTGTTTATGAAGAATTAAAAAAATCTGGGAAAGCAACTGCTGCAGGAGGAGCAACATATATTAGTAAACTTGCACAGGATATTTCATCTGCAGCAAATATTGAATATCATTCAAGAATTGTTCTTGAAAAATGGATACTAAGACAACTCATAACATCTTCAGTTGAAATTGCCAATCTTGCCTTTGAAGCAAAGGATGATGTTTTTGATATACTAGACGAAGCAGAAGCAAAAATATTCCAGATATCTGAAGAAGGAATTAAAGAATCCTTCAAACCAATGGAAAAAGCAGTCAAAGAAGCACTTGAACTTATTGAAGCAATTCATTCTAAACAGATATCTACATTTTCTGTGCCTTCCGGCTTTTATGAATTAGATGAACTTTTAGGCGGTTTTCAAAAGTCTGATTTGATAATTGTAGCAGCACGACCAAGCATGGGCAAAACAGCATTTGCCATGTCTGCTGCTCGAAATGCTGCTATTGACCATAATATTCCCATCGGAATATTTTCACTTGAAATGTCCACAATTCAGCTTGCTACAAGATTAATTTCTGCAGAAGCTAAGATAAATGCTCATAATGTGAGAACGGGTAAATTTCGTGCAGAAGATGGAGCTAAAATAAGTCGAACTGTTTATAAATTAAGCAAAGCTCCAATTTATATTGATGATACTCCAGCAATATCAATTCTTGAACTACGCGCAAAAGCAAGAAGATTAAAGAACGAAAAAAATATTGGAATGATTATAGTTGATTATCTTCAACTTATTAATCCTTCTTCGTCTATGGAAAGCCGTGAAAGAGAAATTTCTACAATTTCAAGGTCTCTTAAAAGTTTGGCTAAGGAATTGAATATTCCTGTTATAGCTCTATCACAGCTAAATAGAGCTGTAGAACAGAGGTCAGATAAAAAGCCAATGCTTTCAGATTTACGTGAATCAGGTTCGATAGAGCAGGATGCCGATGTTGTTATTTTCTTATACAGACCCGAAGTTTATGGAATAACTAATTTCCCGAGTGGAGATATGGCAGGTGAATCAACTGAGGGAATTGCAGAAGTTATAATCGGTAAACAGAGAAATGGACCAATTGGAGAAGTCAAATTAAAATTCATCAAAGAATATGCACGATTTGAAAATCTTGAGAGATTCAGACAACAGCTTCCAGCTGGCGAAGAAGGCATAAAAGCTCTTGAAGAACCTCCTTTCTAATTTTACAGAATTATATATAATGTTAAATAAAAAATTAAAAAAAATTATTTCTCTTTTTCTTTTTGGTATTTATGAATTGTTTTTTTTGTCTTCCCAATTTTATTCTCAAGTTTATACTCAAAAAGATGTAGAAATATGTAATTCAAAATTTCAAATTGCTCTTCAAAAAAATCTTTCAACTCAACCACTAAATGAAATTCTCATCACAATTGCGAAAAGTTTTATTGGAACCGATTATGAAGCTCATACATTAGATAAAACTGATAAAGAAGAACTGGTTATAAATTTAACAGGTTTGGATTGTTATACATTTTTGGAAAGTTCAATTGTTTTTGCACGATGTATTAAAAAAGGATTAATGACATTTGAAGATTATATTAAAGAACTGGAAAATATTCGTTATCGTAATGGCAAATTGAAAGATTATACTTCACGGCTTCATTATTTTTCTGATTGGATTTATGATATGAATAAAAGAAAAATTGGGAAAGATATTACAAAAGAACTTGGAGGTATTCCCTATAATAAAAAAATTAATTTCATGACCACACACTTAGATTCTTATCCGCAATTAAAAAATAATATAAAATTTCAGAAGGAAATTTCTCGTATTGAAAAGGATATATCTAGAAGAGAACTTTATTTTATACCTCAAGAAAAAATTGAAGCTATAGAAGACAAAATTCAAGATGGAGATATTATTGGAATTACAACAAATATAGAAGGTCTCGATATTGCACATACAGGGATTGCAATCAGAGCGAGTGATGGAAGAATCCATCTTCTTCATGCACCAAATGTTGGATATAAAGTTCAAATTTCTGAAAAGCCGCTTGCTGATTATATAAAGTCAAACAAAAAGCAAACTGGTATTATGATATTGAGAATTAATGATATCACTTCCAAGTAGTTAGATTGACAATTATTTAATCATCTTTCGATTTTTTGTTTTTTATCAAACTCAATAAAACTTTTATATTTTCTAAATCTTCTTTCTGGTCTTTTTCTTTTGGCGTTTCTAATATTTTAGGTACTCTTTCTAATTTTTTATCATTCATAATGTTTGCAAAACCTTCAAGTCCAATAAATCCTTTCCCGATGTGTTCATGTCTGTCAATTTTCGAACCTAGTTCTTTTTTGCTGTCGTTCATATGAATGCATTGAAGAAGTTCTAAACCAATTATTTCATCAAATTCTTGAATAACTTTTTTATATTCTTTTGAATCTTTAATGTTATATCCTGCTGCAAAAATATGACATGTATCAATACATACACTCATTCTTTCTTTTTCTTCAACCATGTCGATAATTTTTCTCAATTGTTCGAACGTGTATCCAAGAGCCGTTCCCTGACCAGCAGTAGTTTCGAGCATGCTTTTTACTTTGAATCCTTTTGTTTTTGAGTGAATATAATTAAGTGATTCGGCAATTAATTTAAGTCCGTCTTCTTCGCCGGCTCCACCATGAGCCCCGGGGTGAAAATTTAAATGTGGAATCCCAAGCTGCTCACATCTTTCAAGTTCTTTTATAAAAGCTGCGCGGGATTTTGTTAAACCTGATTTATCTTTTGCACAAAGATTTATTAAGTATGAATCATGAGAAACAACAAATTTTATGTGTGAATTTTTTAGTTTATCTTTAAAATTAGTTATTTCTTCTTCAGTAAGATCTTTTGCAAAATATTGATTATTACTTTTTGTAAAAATTTGGATTGCAGTAAAACCGAGACTTTCTGCTATGTCAATTGCTGACGATGGTCCATTTGTAAGAAATGTATGTGCTCCTATTAAATGTTTCATTTTAAATCCTCTTTAATTTATATTAGAACCTGAGAGTAACTGAAACAAGATTAACAATAATTAATAAAAAAGTAAAATGGTGCATTATGAAAATTTTTATAACAGGCGGAAGCGGCCTTTTAGGTCAATATCTTAATAAATCTCTTAGCAAAAAGCATAACATATTAACTCAGTATAATGAACATATTGGAAATTGTGCTGAGTTCAATTCAATAAAATTATCTATTACCGATTATAAAAGTGTTGAGGAAGTTATAAAAGAATTTAGCCCGGATGTTGTTATTCATGCTGCAGCAATTTCAAATGCTGAAAGAGCAGATAGACTCCCACAAAAAGTTGTATATGATATTAATGTAAATGCTACAAAAAATATTGCTCAGATTTGTGAAAAGAATAATGTAAAGTTGATTTACATTTCCACTGACCTTGTATATGCTGGTTATCGTGGTTCATTCTTAAATGAAAATTCTAAACTAATTCCAATTTCATTCTATGCCGAAACAAAATTAATGGGAGAAGTAAAAATTCAAGAAACATTTGATAATTATGTTATACTTCGTATGGCATTGTTAATTGGTTTTGGACTAAATCACTCGAGAAATTTTTTTCATCAGATGTATGAAAATCTTAAGATAGGGAAACCAATAAAATTATTTACAGACCAGTATCGTTCACCACTTGAATTAAATGAAGCAGCAAGAATGATTAATGAATTAATTGAGAAAGAAATAAAAGGCGAAATAATAAATTTTGGAGGCAATGAAAGATTATCTCGATATGATTTAGGTGAAATTCTTTGTGAAGAAGCTAATTTTGATAAAAATCTTTTGATTAAAACAACAATGGAAGAAGAAAATTATCCTTACAAAGTTGATGATGTTTCAATGAATATAGATAAATTAAAATCGTTTGGGATAAGTCCTCTAAGCACAAGAGATTCTGTAAGATATTTGTTGAAAGGGAATAAAATTAATTTTTTGTATGGAAGAAATGATTAATAAAATTATAATAAGTTTCTTTACATTAAAGGCTGAATTAAAAATTGAAAAGATTATAAAAGTTCATTAGTATATTAAGTATATAAGAATAATTAGTAATGATGCATTAAAAATTTTATTTTTACTTGCTATAAGATATAAAGAGATATAGAAAAAAAGTAAACAAATAATAATGAAAAAAATTAAAAATTTTACTTGACAATTTAATCCCCCCCCTTAAATTTTAGTCGTAAATTTAGGTTAATATAGTTGCGAGGGCACTAAAAATGATGAATTTTGAGGGAAAAATTCTTATCAATAATAAATTAAAAAAAGTCTTTGCAAATCTATTAAAATCTCCATTTAGTTTTTTCATATTTGAATTTTATCATGTTAATTCACAAGCCCCTAAAATTTACGAGCTGATTAATACAACAATATATAATTCAATAATATTATATTGATGAACGCTTTAAAAAATTGAACATGATATGAGGGACACTAGAGAAAACATATAATAATTTAATATAAAGTAAAAATATTATGTATTACTAAAGAGACAATACTCTAATTATAATATATGATAAGATATTCAAACATTTTATCATTGTTTCTATAAAAATCCAAAAAATATATAAAGCTTAATTGAATAATACAAAGTTTATTTTTTATTGTTGAATACATTAATCATCTTATAATGGTTTAAAATGATTAAGTATATATCAGATTATCACACATTCAAAGTAATGAATAATTATTATTTGTTTAATACAGAAATGATGTCTGCATTCCGGATTACTAAATCATTGTTTATTGCCTTAAAAGATTACCAGCCTTATAATAAAATAAATGTTGATATAGTACCTCAAAATATAATAAATGCACTTGAGAAATTAGGAATTATTGAAGATGCTCTGCCCAAAAAAGTAGTAAAAATCAACCCCGAAATATCTCCTGTGGCAAGTATTTCTCTAAATATTGCGCAGCTTTGTAATTTGAATTGTATCTACTGTTATGGAATTGATGGTGAATATGGCGAAAAGGGATACATGAACAAACAGACTGCATTTAAGGCTGTTGATTGGCTTATTAAACAATCACTTGATAGAAAAAATATAAGTATAGTTTTTTTTGGTGGAGAACCATTATTAAATTTCAGTCTGATTAAGGATGTAGTTAAATATGCAACTACTCAATCTAAAAAGGCGAATAAAAAAATACATTTCTCTATAACTACTAATGGTACAAAATTTAATAAAGAGATAAATAAATTTTTGAACAAACATGAATTTGGTGTTGTAATTAGTTTTGATGGGACAAAAGAAATGCAAAATGCTAATCGTCCTTTCAAAGGCGGAAAAGGTTCATATGATTATATTAGAACTAAGATTGAAAACTTTATTAGAATGCGGAAAGGGGAAGGAATTATAGGGCGAGCCACTATTACAAATCGCAATACTAATTTGAAGAAAATATATGATGAATTAATTAAAATTGGATTTAAGAATATTTATACTGCTGTAGTTTCAGCACCAACAAACAAAGATTATCAAATTCAAAAAAATGATATTATAAATATACTTAAAGACTTAAAGCTACAAGCACTCGAAACAATAAAAGCAATAAAAGAAAAAAATCAAATTTATAATAAACGATTCATAGAAATCCTTAAATATCTAATAACAAAGAAGAAAAAACATTATTTCTGTGGGGCGGGTAGAAACATGGTCGGGATATCTATCTCAGGGGATATTTATCCATGCCATCGTTTTGTAGGAGATAAGACAATGTTGATAGGTAATATTTTTAATTTTAATACCCAAAATAATATAATCAATATACAAAATAGTGAATTATCAAATTCGCAATGTAACGATTGTTGGGCAAGATATTTCTGTGGTGGGGGATGTATTTACGAAAATTTGCAATATAATAAAACAAAGTTTGTGTCTAATGATTATTGGTGCCAAGAATTAAAATATAGAGTTGAACTTTCAATTTATATTTACGACCAACTTAATAAAGATGATAAAGAATATCTTTTTGAAAATTATATAAAACGAAAATAGTTTTTACTATAATATGAGCATAAACCACCAGGCACATATAAATAAAATAACTTAATAATCTTATATGCTAAAAATATCTTTAATAATGAAGTAAACTTAAAAGGAGGGAAATAATATGGAAGAAAAAAATAATCAAGTAACACAAGAATATGAAAACTTCGAAATTATTTTAATCAATGATGATGAAGAATTTCAGGGCAAATTAGCGGCAAAAGAAGATATTTGCACTTATATTGATTATAGCTCCAGTTGTGAAGAAGTAGACCGATGTGGTGTTGATTTCACATAAACTTCATTACTATGTGCTTGGTGTTTATGCATTTATTAAAATAGAAGGAAATATCATGACTATAATAATTATTTTATTAAATTATTTTTTCTTTTTAGGTTCATCAGATATTATTATAAAAAGTGAAAAACAAGTTTTATTTGATGATATTATTAAAGATAAAAAAATAGAAAGCATTAAAGATTTTTCATTAATATATCTGAATAATCCACCATCAATTTATATTTATACTATTATTTATAATAAAAGTAAAAATAAAAGCAAATTAGTTATCGAATCCATATTTGATAAAAACAAATATATTTACAGCTTGCCTAACGAGATTTATGTATCTAATACATTTCAATATGGAAGTACTCTTTATATATTTTCTACGAAATTATATTCAATAGATTTGAAATCCTTTGAACTTGATACTATTAATTTGTCCAGAAATCAATATAAAGTAATAAACATTCAAGAATTCGATAACAAAAAAATTCTTGTAGCAAGTTATAATGAAGGTGTAGATATTTATTCTTACCCTCAGTTAATCTTATTGACAAATATAAAACGAAATCATGAAGTGCAATATGATAGACCTATTGTTCGAAATGGAATTTTATTTTATAAGACAAGAAATAATGTTTTAGCAGCATACAACCTAAAAAATAAACATACAGTTTGGTATTATGATTTTGGAAAATCAAATGTATATTGGCTTGGAATTAAAGTAGGTACTTATGATAATTATATTAATGAATATAAAATAAATAATAATTTTTTATTTGTCTCTGCAGGGGTTGGAAATCTTATCAAATTAAGAATTGAAGATGGAAAACCCATAATAAAAAAAGAACAATTTAAAGGGAAAGAAAATAATGCGGGACTTATTACTAATTTTGAGTTTTATGATATTAATGATGACGGAATTGAAGATTTAATTGCTCCAGCTGTAGATTATAATATTTACTGTCTTAATGGGCAGACCTTAGATATAATTTGGGAGTATGATACTGGTTTTGAAAATCAAATGCCAGTCTCGTTGTTTGATATAACAGGGGATAGAGTGCCGGAAATCTTTGCTGTAAATGATGAAATGAAATTGAGCATAATAGATGGGAAAAGAGGTAAATTAATTGAAGAAGTTATAGTGGTAGAAGGAGTTAAAAATGGGAGTATTCAATCTGAAGTATTTCTTGCGGATGTTGACGGTGATAGTACATTGAATGTTATTGTAAAAGGGGGCAGAGATAGATTAAAGATATATGAAATCCCAAATGTAAAAGTAAAGGCATTTAGTGTTATTTATAATCCAGAACTTTAGTAATATGGATTCTGTGATATAAGAGTAATTTATATATTTTTTAAAATTTTTTTTACTAATTGATTGTAGTAGAATAATCATAATAATAATTAATTACTTCGCTTATTTTAATAGTTAATTTATCTTTTTAATTAAATTCTTAAATAAATTTCTATAATAAAAGATGAGTGGGACAACAAAGAAATTATTTATATATAATTTAGTGTAAAAAAAATGTTTCAAAAAGTTGATATAGAAAAAGAACTTCGCGTTCTTAAATCTAATGTTCTTCATATTTTATCTACATATCCTTATTTAAATAATTATTTAGATATATCTAATGATTCGACATTTCGAGCATCCAACTGGCTTGTAACATTTCCTTATAACTTTTTATTCGATGATTCTAATCAAGTAAGGTATGGTAATGAAAACAACATAGAAATAATTCGAAAATTAGCAGTTATAAATACATTATATGGTTCTTTTTTTCTTAGGGAAGATGATGTTCTAGATGAATATAATTTACCTTTAAATGAGTATAAGCATGTTCTGATAAAAATGTGTTATTCACGCATTTTACATAAACTTGCTGTTGGGCAATTTCTCAAATTATGCGGTCAAGAAATTTATTCATATATATTCCATTATGAGCGGAAGTATTATGAGGCTTTGGCATGGGAAAAAAACAACTGTATCCTTTCTTCGAAAACGATGTTTTTACAAGAAAATCTTAAATATTTAGGCTGGAAATTATATCCGTTAGGGATTACTTATGCTGCTTTTTGTATTCTCAATAATCAAAAAAATAAAATACCACACTGTGAAGAACTAATAATTAAATATCACATTGCACATCAGTTAATTGATGATGCAAAAGATTATAAAAAGGATATTGCAAAACCTGATTATTCTTATCTAATTAGAGCTTTTATAGGTGATTGTGGTGATGATGAAATATCACTTCCACTATTTAAGCAATGGATATCAAATAGTAGAATAATTGAAAATATTATTGCCATAATTGTAGAAAATTTGGATGCTGCTAAAAGAATTGCTTACCAACTCAAGTTCGAATATTTTGTAAAACAAATTGAATATCAAAAAAGCAGATTGCAACAATTAGATAATGAGTAGAATAGAGATGCAATTAAAATTCTTTAATATTTCTAAAAAATTTAAAATTAAACATGTAATAAAAAATATTAGTGGATGTTTTTACAAAGGTATTACAGGCATACTTGGGTTAAATGGTGCAGGAAAAAGTACATTGTTAAAACTATTAACCGGTTTATTGCCAATTGATACAGGTGAGATTATTTGGAATGAGCAAAAAATAGATTTGTATTCTCAGCATTGGAAAAAAATTATAGGCTATCTTCCACAAATGCCTGGTATGTATGAAAGAATGAAAATTCGAGAATATCTTGAATATATTCTTTTGTTGTCACGATGGAAAAATAAGTATAATATAAATGAAAGAATTGAAGAAATACTTAATATTTTTGACTTGAAAAATTATCAAGATGAATATTTAGCTCATATTTCTGGAGGGACACGACAGAGAGTTGCAATAGCTCAAGCTTTTATTCACAATCCGCATATTGTATTTTTAGATGAGCCTACCAATAATTTGGATCCTGAACAACGTGTTAATTTTTTTAATTTTTTAGCAACAATTTCAGAACGAAAAATAATTGTTTGTGTTAGTCATCATATAAATGAATTAGCCGCGATATGTTCAAAATTATTAGTGCTTTCACAAGGTGAATTAATTTTTGATGGAACACCAAATGAACTTTTAATTCAAACTAAACAATATATAAGAGAAGCTTTAGTTGATTACAAAGATTTTTTAACTCTCAATGAAAATGGTAGTAGTTTTTTAAGTTTGAGCAAAAAAGATGGCCTTTATTGTATTCATTACGATTCCCGATTGCTAACAATTAATGGTGAAAAAGAAATTAATCCCACTATAGAAGAGTCTTACAAAATACTATTAAATACTGTAACTGGTAAATCAAATATTAGGGGATAGTCTTTTCAAATATCTTATTAATTTTTTGAGTTCAGGTATAAGTACGATGAAATATTATCTTAATAAATAAATTTATGATTACATTTGTTAAATTTCATCTTCGTCAACTAATATCATTTTCACAGCTAATTGTATTTGCTCTTTATGTGGGATTTGCTTGGTTTTTAGCAAGCCCCTTTTTTGCTCCAAATATAATTTATAGCAGTGAAAAAATAATAAGAACATACAATTTTATGTTATTTTCAGTAGGTCTATTAAATTATATTTTAAATATCGTTTCACACTTTCCTAATGAATTTCACCCAGCTAAATACCAAATAACTGCTTCTCGTTTATCAAGTGTAGAATTTTTTAAAGGATTGATTATTGTATATATTATTTATTTTACAATTATGTTTGTTCTTCCTACCTATTTCATAGCTTTTATTCAGCAAGCAATCTATGCAC
This sequence comes from Melioribacter sp., assembly GCA_029907415.1. Taxonomy (GTDB): domain Bacteria; phylum Bacteroidota; class Ignavibacteria; order Ignavibacteriales; family Melioribacteraceae; genus Rosettibacter; species Rosettibacter primus. The sequence goes on along the minus strand of JARYLX010000008.1, from coordinate 10,287 downwards.
CTAAAAAAATAGATTTATTTTATTATATGATAAATTGTTTTGTCGGTATATTCGGAAATGTTATAATCTGGACTATAATTAGCATAATAATTATTGTAAAAACTGGTAATGAATTTCGAACACTCTTATTGATTGGATTATTTTATGGTCTATCGTTATTAATAAATAATTTTTCTAATGGAGTTCTGTTTAATAACACATGGTTTGTTAGTGTTATAACTGAGTATAAAAATTTTGAAAATGGTATTGCGTGGTTTATTTCGGTATGTATTTTTACTGTGTGGGGACATAATTTTTCAAAAAAACTTAACGAGAAAAATTTTGTAGTTAAATATCCTAAAGGATTCTATGCCCTATTATTACAAAAACTTAATGCAAAAATGTCTTCATATCATGTACGGATGATTGGATTAGAAAATCAAAAAATAATTACATTTTTTGTTGTTTTGGGAACGCTTCTTTTACTTCCATTTTTAAAAAAAGAAGGGGTGAATCTTTTACCCATGGTTCAAATTTATCTTGGAGGTTTTATTGCTTTATTTTTTTCGTTCAATCAATATTTTTTGATGAAAATAGATGAAGATGCTGGTATGATTCATAATAATTATTTGCGTGCTTATTCATATTCGTCAATTATATTAAATCGATGGTTTATAACATTAATTCCGCATATTATGGTTGTACTTATTTGTATGATCATAATACATGTATGGGGTTCGCCAATTGATACGGGAAAGATATTCTATATAATCCTATTGAACATTTTCTGTAGTCTCTTAAATCTTTTTTTTGCAATAGTATTACGAATTAATGCTGCAGCAAATTTATTATTATTGCTCATTGTATATGGGCAACTTCTCGATGATTTCCAGAGATTTATAAAAAATTATCCCACTCTACAATCAATTAATATTTTTTCTCCATTACTTACAGAACAAAAAATTCCATCAATACTTTGGCTTTTTTTATTATGCAATATTGTCGTCATTTTTATACTGATTGTAGTTCGATTAAAAAAAATACATTATGAATACTTTGTTATGGGCTAATTATATTTTATTTATGTATTATCTAATGCAAACGATAAGTCACTTATATTTAATTCGTTGGGCCCCCTTTTTAATAAATTCCTATTTAATAAGAATCATTTTTGCTTTTCTTGAAATTATTTTACTGAGTATTGGATTATACAATATAAAAATAGGCGGATTTTATATAATTATTACTTCACCTTTCATAGCAGTTATTTATCTGCCATTGATTGTATTATTAACTTCACCCTCATTTCAATATTTCGTTTCATATCGTTATCGTTTTTGGAACTGGATAAAATTTATAGTTACTAAATATTTGAAGACAATAAAAATTCTTCTTCAAACTCTCAAAGAAGAATTAATTTGGCGAAGTGCATTTGTTGTTATTGCTACTATATTAGGTATTTCCAATATATTAATTGTTATTATAGGTTCATTAATGTTTTATTTTATTCATTGGGAATGGAAGAAAAAAATTATTCTTTTGCAAGAGTTTGAGCTATGGTTATTTTCTTTATTGCTATATATGCTTTTTTTATACACTAACTCTCTTTTAGCCGTTTGGATTATTCATTTTATAAGAAACAGTTATTTAATATTTCATAACTTAAATGTGAAAAGAAGATTATGAAAAAAGAAAATATTCTTTTAATAAAAAATATCTTGCTTACAATGAAAGAAAATAGGTCTTATTTGTATTGGGGAGTGGGCAGTTTATTAATTGCACGTATTTTAACACTTATAATTCCTTTATTTGTTATGAATTTGATTGATAAAATGAAACAAGCAGAACAATTAAAATTTTTTAACACTATATTGATACTTGCTGCTTGGTTTGTAATCTTGTTAATTGTAGTAGGGTTGGAATATTTTTATAGGGTACAAATATTAAAACATGGAAAACATATTTTGGTGTCTTTACATCAAAAAATTATTTTAACAAAACAACAACAATCTTACATTGAATGGATAAACAAAAATGCTAAAGAAGAAGCGCATTCAATTACTAAAACATTAGATGATATTTTCCCACTTTTATCAGGGGATTTAATATCATTAGTAATCAATTTACTTACTATTGTTGCTATTTCAATTATTTTAGTGTATGTAAATTGGCAATTAACTTTAGCTGTTTTTGTTCTGATACCTGCTTTTCTATTTAGCCACATCATTTGGAATAAAGAGTTAAAGGAGCTTTATCATAAATATCGTAGTGTAGGGCAAGTACATTTAAGTAATATCGTTGAATTACTACAAACTATTTCATTAATAAGAATTTATCGTACAAAACAATATGAGGAAGAAAATATTAAACACTCTTTTGAAAAAGTGATGTTAAAACAAATAAATTATTTTTTGTTATTATCAAAACAACAAGCTCTGTACCGCCTAATGCAGTTGATTTCTCCACTTTATTTAATATTTATTGCCTTTATATTTATTCAATATAACTTAACTACTGTTGGTCAGATTATTGGTTTTTGGGGACTTTTTGCAATTCTTATAAATTCACTATCAGGTATGTCAAACATTATGATAAAATTAATTCATGCAATAGAATCATATAAAAGTATTTTAAAAGAGATTGAAATGAAAACTATTTATTTGAATTTATTACCGAAGGAAAAAAGTATAGAAACAATTACATGTCATGGTACAATATATTACTATAATAAAGAAGGTAAAATTGGGATTTCAATTCCCCGATTTAATTTTAATAAAGGTGAATGGATTGAAATAACAGGACCTTCGGGCTGTGGGAAAACAACACTGATCCGCGCACTGTTAAAATTAATAAAATTAAATGATGATATACTGCTTATCAATAACATTTCAATTAACAAAATTGATGAAAATTGGTATTATTCTCGTATTGGTTATGTTGAGCAGAATGGGTATCTATATTCACGTTCATTGCAGGATAATATTCTACTTGGACGTAAATATGATGATGCCAAATGGGAATCGGTGTTGAAAACAACATTTCTTGAAGAAGTGATTGATAAATTCCCTAATAAAGGAAAGCAAATGTTAGGGGAAAATAGTATAAAATTATCTGGTGGAGAACGTCAGCGAATTTTGATTGCGCGTGCATTATATCATAAACCTGAATGGTTAATCTTGGATGAACCATTTACAGGAATTGATGTAGTGCAAAAATCTGAAATTATATCATTGATTAATTCGTTAAGAAATGTTACAATAATACTTATAACTCATGATTTGAATCATAATATTAGAGTGGATAAAAGATTAAATCTTGGTGTTAATCATCATAAATGACCTAATATGAAACTACATAATTATTTAGCTATTCTTGCATAGAATCGAAGAATCTGAAATTTTCTACCGATTATTGTTCCAATCTAGCATATGAAATTTATGTAATTAATATTCTCTATAAGCTTTTATTTTTTATTGCCTCCAATTTGCTTTTAAGTAATTCATTAACAATTTGAGGATTGGCTTTCCCTTTTGTTTCTCTCATAATTTGTCCAACAAAAAATGCCCAGACTTTATCTTTGCCGCTCAGATATTCTTCTACCTGTTTTTGATTCTGTGAAAGTATTTTTTCTATTACTTTTTCAATTTCTGTTGTGTCCGTAATTTGAACCAGATTTTTTTCTTTTACAATTTCTTCTGGGTCTTTATTCGTTTTAAGCATTTCAGGAAAAACATCTTTTGCAATCTTTCCGCTTATAATATTTCGATTAATCAGCTCAATTAATTTGCCGAGATTTTCAGGACTTACAGGAAATTCATTTATCGTGATTTTTTCATCGTTAATTACTTTTAGAACTTCGGTCATAACCCAATTGCTTGCAGATTTATAATCTTTGGTTACAGTAAGAATTTTTTCATAATAATCTGCAAGTTCACGAGACGATGTTAAAATTTCCGCATCATAAGCAGGTAAATTGTATTGATTAATAAATCTTTCTTTACGTGAATCAGGAAGTTCAGGCATCAATTTTAAAATTTCATTTTTCCATTCTTCTGTTACAATAACAGGCATTAAATCTGGTTCGGGGAAATATCTGTAATCATGAGCTTCTTCTTTGCTTCGCATTGGATAAGCAATATTTGCATCTGCGTCCCAGAGTAAAGTTTGTTGAATTACTTCTTTTCCATCTTCAAGTAAATCGATTTGTCTTTCGATTTCAAAAGCAAGCGCTCGTTCAACATTTCTAAATGAGTTCATGTTTTTAACTTCTGTTTTGGTACCAAACTTAGTTTCACCTTTTAATCTAACAGAAATATTAGCATCACATCGTAATGAGCCTTCTTCCATATTACCGTCACAAATATTTAAATAAGTTAAAATCTGTTTCAGTTTTGCTAAGTATAAATAAGCTTCCTCAGGAGAACGAATGTCTGGTTCACTTACAATTTCTAACAATGGTGTTCCTGTTCTGTTCAAATCAATAAGAGTATCGAAACCTTGGTCGTGTATTGATTTCCCGGCATCTTCTTCCATGTGAATTCTTGTAATACCAATTTTTTTCTTTGTGCCATCTTTTAATTCAATTGTTATATATCCATGCTCACAAATAGGTTCTTCATATTGAGATATTTGATAATTCTTTGGCAAGTCAGGATAAAAATAATGCTTTCTTGCAAATATTGATTTTTTATTTATCGTACAATTTGTAGCTAAACCCATTAAAACTGCAAATTCTACTACCTTTTTATTTAACACCGGTAGAACACCTGGATGACCTAAGCATACAGGACAAACATTTGTATTGGGAGCCGAACCAAATTTTGTTGAACATCCACAAAATATTTTTGTATCTGTTAATAATTGGGCATGAACTTCTAAACCAATAACAGCTTCGTATTTTGGATCCATAGTAATTCAAAATTTTTTGTTACACGAATATAAATATTTCTCAAATGATTATATTTATGCAGTCAAAAAAAGATTTGATGCTTAGAAAATTTTCTGAAATAATTTACTTTCAAAAAAATTATAATCATATTTATTAATAATTTTTTTAAAAGAGGAATAAATGTATTTAGATGTATTAATTTTTGCTGCTCATCCTGATGATGCAGAATTGTCAATGGGAGGGACAATAGCAAAGCTCATAAAAAGTGGATTGAAGTTAGGAGTAGTAGATTTAACACGCGGAGAACTTGGGACAAGAGGTTCAGCAGAAATAAGATTAAAAGAAGCACAAAAAGCCTCAGAAATCTTGAAAATTACTCACAGAGAAAATCTTGGTTTAAAAGACGGTTCTATAAAAGTAAATGATGAGTATTTGTTAAAAATAATTTCAAGGATAAGGAAGTATCAGCCTAAAATTATTTTTGCTCCTTATTTTAATGACAGACATCCAGATCATACTAATTGTGGTCAGTTAATTAAAGAAGCCATATTTTTTTCTGGTTTACCAAAAATTGTTACAGAAGAAAATGAGAAAATTCAAATACCATTCAGACCAAAAAAATTATTTTATTACATGCAGACTTATGAGGTCAAACCTACGTTTATCGTAGATATAAGTGATACATTCGAAATCAAAATGGAAGCAATAAAAGCTTATGACTCACAATTTCATAATCCAAATTCTACAGAACCAGAAACATTTATAAGCCAGCCAAATTTTTTAAAATACATAGAGGCAAGAGCAAAGGTCTATGGATTTAAAATTGGAAAAGATTACGGAGAACCTTTCTTTTGCGAAGAAGAAATTGAATTTGATTTAATTAACTTCATCAAGAACGGAGATACAAAATGAAAATTGCATTTCTTGGTACAGGATTAATGGGCGAACCAATGGCATTTCGCTTATTAAAAGCTAACTATAATCTTTATGTATTTAATCGCACTATTTCTAAAACTGAAAGATTAAAAAAACATCAAGCAAAAATTTTTACTGCTCCTGAAGAAGCTATTAAAGAACCTCAATTAATTATTACAATGTTAACTGATTATAACGCAATAGTTGAGGTTCTCTTTAGAAATAAATCAAATTTCAAAGGGAAAACTTTAATTCAGATGAGTACAATTGCACCTCAGGAAAGCTTATTGTTGAAAGAAAGAATAGAACAATCAGGCGGTGAATATATTGAAGCTCCAGTTCTTGGTAGCACTCAACAAGCAGAATCAGGTGAATTGATTGTAATGGTTGGAGGTAATTCAGAAACTTTTAACAGATTGAAAAAAATATTAAAAAATTTTGGTAATAGTGTTATTCATGTTGGAGATGTTGGAAAAGCTTCGGCTCTCAAATTGGCTTTGAATCAATTAATTCCATCTTTACTTTCAGCTTTTGCAACTTCGTTAGCATATGTTAACAATAAGGGGATTGATATTAATATTTTTATGGAAATCCTTAGAAAGAGTGCACTTTATGCACCAACTTTTGATAAAAAATTACCAAATATGTTAAAAAGAGATTTTGATAAAGCTAACTTTCCTTTAAAACATATGTTGAAAGATATTAATTTGATTTATCAGGAATTTCAAAACAATAATGTAAATACTCAGTTAGTTGAATGTGTAAGAAATATTTTAATAAAATCTGTAGATGCAAATTTATCAGATAAAGATTATTCGGCTCTTTATAACATAATTCATCCAGAAAAATGAAATTAGATGAATAGAAAAACTGTAAGTCAATTAATCTGGCTTGGAATTGGAATTTGCTGTGCTGTATGTGTGTTGTATTTTCTTGATTTTGGAGAAAAGTATAAAGATGCACAAATAGTGGCATCAATTGCTGTATTAATGTCAATTCTGTGGATAACTGAAGCAGTTCCACTTGCAGTAACTTCTTTGATACCATTGATATTGTTCCCAATTACAGGGGTTATTTCTTCAAAAGATATTTCACAATCTTACATCAATTCTACTATATTCCTTTTCATGGGTGGATTTATAATTGCAATTGCTATGGAAAGATGGAATCTTCATAAAAGAATTGCATTGAATGTTATTGAGATAACAGGTAAATCCCCATCAAAAATTATATTAGGATTTATGGCATCTTCTGCATTGATTTCAATGTGGATATCAAATACAGCAACAGCAGTTATGTTATTACCAATTGGTTTATCAATAATTTATAAATTAGAAGAAGAATTCGGTAACGAAAAGACATCACGATTTGCTATTGCACTTATGCTTGGGATTGCTTATTCATGCTCGATAGGTGGAATAGCTACGCCAATTGGAACCCCGCCAAATTTAGTATTCCAAAGAATTTACAAGATAAATTTCCCAAACAATCCGGAAATTTACTTTGGTGATTGGATGAAATTTGCAGCCCCAATTTCTTTAGTAATGATAGTTTTCGTATGGCTTTTTTTAACAAAAGTTCTTTTCAGAAATTATAATTTTACTTCAATTGAAATGAATTTAATTAAGGAAGAAAAATTAAAACTCGGTGGAATTACTTATGAAGAAAAAATAGTAGCGATAATTTTTTTAATTACTTCTTTATTATGGATTTTTAGAGCAGAACTGGATTTAGGATTTATTAAAATTCCAGGCTGGTCTCAAATATTTTTAAAACCTGATTTTATAGATGATGGAACGGTTGCGATTACTATGGCATTTTTACTCTATATAATACCTGTATCTAAAAAAAGTAAAGAACAAAATTTTATTCTCGATTTTAATTCAATAAAAAAAATTCCATGGGATATAATTTTGCTTTTTGGCGGAGGGTTTGCATTAGCTGATGGTTTTGTTGCCAGCAAATTATCAATACTTATCGGGCAACAATTTACTTCTTTGAAAAATGTTGAACCAATTTTTTTAATTGTTTCTGTTTGTTTTGTATTGACTTTTCTTACTGAGTTAACATCAAATACGGCAACTGCTCAAATAATTTTACCAATTTTAGCTTCACTTTCAATTGAATTGAATTTAAATCCGTTGTTGCTAATGATTCCTGCAACAATCTCTTCTTCATTTGCTTTTATGCTTCCTGTGGCAACTCCTCCAAATGCAATTGTTTTTAGTAGCAGAAAATTAAAGATAATTGATATGGCAAGAGTTGGTTTAATTATTAATTTTTTTGGAATCATAACAGTTACATTTTTTGTGTGGTTATTTTTTGTTTAATCTTGCTTGAATCCGATTAGCAGAATTTTAATCAAATGTGTATCAAATAAATGGAGGACTGAAAAATGGCATATTATAATTTAAAAATTGTTGAATATTCTTTTGATGAAGCAATAAATAAAATTTTTGAAGAATTAAAAAAAGAAGGTTTTGGTGTTTTAACAGAAATAGATGTTAAAGAAACACTTAAGAAAAAACTCGATGTTGATTTTAGAAAATACAAAATATTTGGTGCATGCAATCCACCATTAGCTTATAAAGCATTATCAAAAGAGGAGAATATTGGAGTTTTATTGCCATGTAATGTAATTGTTCAGGAAAAAGAAGATGGTAAAGTGCAGGTAAGTACAATTAATCCAATGGAAACTATGCAAGCCGTTGGCAATAAAGAATTAGAAGAAATAGCAAATGAAGTATCAGCAAAACTGAAAAGAGTACTCGAAAGCTTGTGAAATTAATTTGATTATTTTATTACTTGAAAAGTTGTTTAGTAATAAACAAATTAATGTGAAATATTTTTAAAAAATTTTCAAGAAGGAGGTTAGGCATGAAAATAAAAGCAGCAGAGAATGGTCCTTATTTAATAGAAGTTACCCAAGCAAAAATTATAAAGAACGGGGAAGAAGAAATTCTTTCTCAGAAGACAATTGCTCTTTGCAGATGTGGACAATCCTCTAATAAACCATTTTGCGACGGAACTCATAAAAAATGTGAGTTCAAAGGGGAGCTTATAGAAATAGAAGTAAAGTAATTTTTATTCGAGGCTGTCAGAAAAAGTTAGTTATTAAAGCATGTACACTGAAAAACACAGATTTTAATTGATTTACACAGATTTTGTAATTCAAAAAACTTTTTCTGACAGCCTCAATTTTATTGATTAAACCATTTTTTCTATGTTCCAAACAAATGCATGAATCCCTTGTTCTTCAGCTTCTTTATTTATTTGCCGTACTTTTTCTAATAAAGGTTCAACTAAATCATCCTTAATTACAGTAAAAACTACTGCATTCTGACTGGGCCAAATGTGAGTACCTAAATGTGGCTCACCTTTTTCACTTCCTTGTCCATGAACATTTAAGAATCGAGTAAAGCCTCTTATATTCAAACTCTGAAGAGCTTCATCAACTTCTTCAGTAATTCCGTGATTATAAACTATCATTACTGCTTTCATTTTGTCTCCTTAATCAACTTCTTTTTTCTGTTTAATTTTGGTTTCAAATATAGAATATAGAACAGGGACAATTATTAGAGTTATCACTGTAGAAAAGAATAAGCCGCCAATTGTTGAGATTCCAAGTGGTTGCCATGTTTCAGAACCCTCCCCTTTACTAATTGCAAGAGGGATTAATCCAAGCAATGTTGTTAATGCTGTCATCAAAACGGGACGTAGTCTGTTCCTACCGGCATATATAATTGCTTCTCTCAATTCGTAACCTCGAGCTCTTGTAATATTTGTGTAATCAACAAGTACAATAGCATTTTTTACAACAATTCCAATAAGCATAATACTTCCTAAAAATGCAATTACACTGAATGGAGTGTTGGTAATAAATAATGCAATGAAAACACCTGTGAATGAGAATGGAACTGAGAACATAATTATAAATGGGTCTAGCAAAGATTCAAATTGTGATGCCATTACCATATAAACTAATATGATGCTTAGAATAAGTAAAAGAGATAAATCCTTAAAAGTATCAGCTTGTTGTTCAATTTGACCTGCATATTCAATTGAAACATTTGGTGGAAGTTGCAATTTATTAACATAATTTTGAATGTCTTTAGTTACTTCACCAAGTGAACGACCTTCAACATCAGATAACACTGCAACAACTCGTTCTTGCTCTTTTCTTTTAATTTCAGGTGGTGAATATTGTTGAGTAACTCTTCCTATATCTTTTAATCTTACAGTTGTTCCAGCCATTGTTTTAATTGGAAGGTTTTCAATATCTGCTAATGAATTTTTCTTTTCAGGTGGTAGACTAATGAAGATGTCGTACTCATCTCCAAGTTCGCGATATTTTGTTGGTGTAAATCCATAGTAATAATTTCTTAAAGTCGAAGCAACAAGAGATGTATTAAGACCATTGAGTGCCATTTTATCTCTTTGAAGAGTAATTTGAAGTTCTGGTCTTGGATCCCCAATATCAATTCTTACATCACGAGTACCTTCGA
>JARYLX010000089.1 GCA_029907415.1 Melioribacter sp. | reverse complement strand
GATTTCAGTCTTATTTTCAAACTCGATTTGATTGAATCAATAAAATTTTCCTTGTTCCCTGTAATTTTTGCTTTTCTTTTTACAGATATGTTTGATTCAATTGCCACTTTCATTGGAGTAGCAGAAGCTGGAAATTTACTTGATGAAAATGGTGAACCACTAAGAATAAAAGAATCTCTAATTGTTGATGCATTCTCAACAACAATTTCTGGATTATTTGGAACAAGTTCAGGAACCAGTTACATTGAATCAGCCGCAGGCGTTGAAGAGGGAGGAAAAACTGGTTTGACGGCTGTGATAGCTGGTCTTTTGTTTTTACCTTTTATGTTTTTCTCACCGCTAATTTCAATAGTTCCACCAATTGCAACTGCACCTGCATTAATTCTTGTCGGTGTCTTTATGATGAAACCAATTACTAAAATTAACTGGAATAACTTTGATGATTCTATTCCTGCTTTTCTTGGAATGATATTAATTCCATTAACTAACTCAATAACTCAAGGAATTATATGGAGTTTTCTTTCTTGGACCTTAATAAAAATTTTTATCGGGAAAAAAGTAGAAGTGAGTTTAATGTTAATTATAATTGATTTGTTCGCAATCTTAGCATTGGTAGTATGAATTTAACAATAACTGAAAAAATTATACAGTTAAACTAATTAACACTCAGAAGCAAAAACCCTTTATCAATTTTAACAAATTTAAAATTTGTTTTTAATTTTTCTTCGCCGCTAATAAATGTTACTTCTGCAGTGTATATATCAATATTATTTTCTTTAGAAACTGTAACTTTTCCGGTTTCGTAATTTGAACTGATGTCTAAAAGTGCAGAAATTCTTTTACAAATTCTTTTCACCTGATTCAACTCCTCTTTATTAGAAGCATCGAAAGAGGTTTTATATTCTCTACTTTTATCTTCACCAGTGTATGCAATTATACTGGCAGCTTTTTCAAAAGATTTTTCTTTACTATAATTTAAAAGTTTTGTTAGTGTTTCTTTAATTATTTTCTCATCTGAGTTTTGTGCATAAACAGAAGAATAACTCAGAAGAATGGCCAAACCAAAAATTATAAATAAAAATTTTTTCATAGATTTCCTCTCAATAAATTAATGCATTGATTGAACATTATAAAATAATTAATGTTTCATTCAGAAAGTAAAATGTTTAATTTGTTCACCCTTCGCACCAATTTCTGTCATTGCTTCAATTCCGATATCAAGATGGACATCAGTATAAAGTTGTGTAATAAGTTTATCAGATTCTTCTGTTTTAATTCCTTCAGGAAACATTGGTAAATCAGAAACAAGCAATAAAGCTCCGCGAGCAATTTGATTTGCATAACCAACAATAAATAAGGTTGCGGTTTCCATATCAATGCCAATAACCCCAATTCTTTTTAGATATTGCTTAAAATTTTCATCCCATTCCCATAATCTTCTATTTGTTGTATAAACAACACCAGTGCGATATTCCATATTGCGTGCAACAATTTTATCGGAAACAAACTTATGAAGTTTGAATGATGGCAGTGCAGGAACTTCTGGAGGCAGGTAATCATTACTTGTTCCTTCTCCTCTTATTGCAGCAATTGGAAGAATAAAATTTCCAATTTCTGTAGATTGTTTCAAACCTCCGCATTTCCCTAAGAACAAAACACCCTTTGGATTTCTTGCAACAAGTAAGTCCATAATTGTTGCTGCATTTGCAGAACCAATTCCAAAATTCACTATTGTAAGACCATTATTGTTGGTAGCAGTTTGCATTGGTCTTCCTATTCCTTTAATATCACAATTGAATCTTTCAGCAAATTTAATTATGTAATTATAAAAATTTGTCAACAGCAGATAATCACCAAATTCATCTATTTTAGTTCCAGTATATCTTGGCAACCAGTTTTTTGCAATTTGAAGTTTAGTTTTCATAGTTGCTTTTACCCTTTTTAATTTTCTCGTCATAAAATTTTTCTATCAACATTACAAAATAAGAAAAAAGAATTCCAAGCAACGAACCAATTACTGCTCCACCCAAAATATCCGAAGGATAATGAACTCCAACATAAGGTCTTGAAAAAGCAATTAGAGAAGCCACACTTATTAAAATCCATTTAAATTTTGGAAATAGTTTACCGAAATAAATTGCAACTGCAAAATTATTAACTGCATGAGATGATGGAAATGAAAATGAACCGGTGCATCCAACAAGCAGATTAACGTCATTAAGCACATTGCAAGGTCTAATTCTTGCAAATAAATTTTTTATAAATACACTGCTTAACTGGTCTGAAACCACAATCAAGAATATTAGAATTAGAGCAGATATTTTTCCTCTTTTCCCGCCCTTTATTATGAGAATTAAATACAATATTAAATAAGTTATATACCAATTTTTTACATCAGTTATGAAAACAAAAAATTTATCGAACACTGGATTTGAAAGTGAATGATTAATAAAATAAAATATGCTAAGGTCTATTTGATAAAATAAATCGCTCATAAACTAAAATCACAACTTAAGATTTAGCTTTTCAATTTTTTGGTTGAATTTCATTTATTTATTAAATTGTTTGGAGAATAAAATATTTTATATCTGAAAGTTCAAAATAATTAAAAAAATTAAACAACATTGTAGTTAAACTTACTTAAAAAATTAAGAAAAAGTTCATTTTGAAATAAAATAAGTGGGTAAATCGATTACAACACGACCATCATCAAAAACTCTTGAGTTAAAAGTTCAGGAGTTTATAAAACAGGAAAACAAAAAACAATTACTGCCTCCTTTCAGGTCGTTAGCCACATTTACTGCTGCAGCGGGAATTGTTGCTCTAATATTTGAAGTCATCTACTTTGCAGAGCATAGCATTCAACATTACATTTCTCGCTTAACATCAGTTTTAATTGCTTTTATTCTGCTGGCATTATCAAACACAAAATTTGGGAAAAATCATCCTGCTGTCCTGGTTCACATTTTATTGCTTTCAATTGTTATTTCATTCGGAGTATTGATTTATCTCGAACCTCATACTCTTGTTTTCAATTCTCATATAATCAGCTTAATAATTTTTACTGCAGCATTATTCTTAAGCTGGGAAGTAAAAGATCAGATAATTGTAGCAATTTATTACAACTTAGTTTTTGTTACTTCAATATTGTTCAGCAATCCATCAATTACTTCGCTCCCAAACATGTTCGAATCAATTATTCTGGTCTTGATTATAAGTGTAATGGCAATTGTAGCAAGTTATATCAATTATAGATTAAGACACGAAGCACTTCTAAAAAGTTACGAGGTTGCATTATCAGAAAGAAAGTTCAGAAATATTTTTGAAAATTCAACGGAGGGAGTTTTTCAAATTCTTCCTACAGGCAAATTTACTGCTGTTAATCCAGCATTTGTAAAAATTCTCGGTTATTCTAGCGATGATGATGTTTACAAATTAAATTTCATTGATAATTTATTTAAAAGAAAAGCTGATTGGGACCTGCTCCATAAATTATTGGAAAAACAAGGAAGAGTTAGAAACTACAGAGTACAATTCCTAAAAAAAGATGGTTCTGAAATTACAGCTCGAATTAATATAAGAATTAGTTACGATGAAGAAGAAAATATTACTTACTACGAAGGAAGTCTACAGGACATAACTCAACAGGTTCAAGCAGAAAATGAAAGACAAAAAGCACTTGAAGCATTAAGACAGGAGAAACTCAAATCCGATTTAGCTGCTCAAAAAGCTCAGCAAGAAAGCAGTTATAAAACAAAATTTCTTGCAAATATGAGTCACGAAGTTAGAACACCAATGAATTCTGTTATGGGATTTTTAACTTTGATTGAAAATGATTTGTTCGAAAGTAAAGAAGAATTAAAAGCATTTGCCCGAGATGCAAGACTTGCCGCTGAATCACTCCTTGACATTATAAACAATATTCTTGATATATCCAAGATAGAAGCCGGGAAAATGGAACTTGATATTGAAGAATTTGATATTAGAGATGAAATTCATAAAGTCTATTCAATTATGGGGCAAACTGCCCGTCAGAAAGGAATTGAACTTGAAGAGGAAGTTGATTCAGAAATACCAGAAAAAATTTATGGAGACCCAACAAGATATAGACAAATTGTTTTGAATCTTGTAGGAAATGCAATAAAATTTACAGACGAAGGAAAAGTAAAAATTACTGTAAAACAAAAATCGAGGACAATCAATACAGTAGAAATTATAACTTCGGTGGAAGATACAGGGCATGGCATTCCTGCCGAAAAAATTCCAATGTTATTTGAACCTTATGTTCAGGTAAAAAGCAAAAAAGATAAAAAAGAAGGCTCAGGTTTAGGTCTGGTAATCGCAAAAGAATTTGTTAAGCTTATGGGTGGAGATATCAAAGTAGAAAGCAAAATTGGCATTGGAAGCAAATTTTATTTTAATGCATTTTTTAAACTCCAGCCAGTTGAAAAAACCGAAGGAAACATTCTGGAAATCCCTCAAAAATCTGAAAACGAGAAACAAGAAGTTGAAACAGTTGAAAAATTACAGGAAGAAAAGCAATTAAGAAAAAAATTACTGCTTGTTGAAGATAATCCAATAAGTCAAAATTTAGAATGTAAAATTTTACGGGAAGTTGGTTATGATGTAGAAGCTGTTTCAAATGGAAATGATGCTATCGATGCTGTAAAAACAGGCCAATTCGATTTAGTATTAATGGATATTGAAATGACTGATATGGATGGAATTACTGCTACAAAAAAAATCAGAGAAATTCCGGGAAGTATTGGTAAAATTCCAATTATTGCTGTTACCGCTCATTCAAGTATGAAAGACAGAGAAAAATGTCTTGCAGCTGGAATGAACGATTATATTGCCAAACCAATAAATATTCATTTTTTAAAACTTACAATTGACCAATGGCTTAACAGGCCATACAGGGACTAATTACATTTCATTTTTTATGACTAAGGTTTTCTCACTAATGTTAATTTGGTGGTATGAATTATCTCGTCATCTTTTTTTATATTTAAGAGCACAAAATGAAAGGAATCACAATGGATTTCTATCCGACTTTATTAACCTTACATATAATTTTTGCTGGAGGATGGATTATCAGTTTTATTTCTGATTTGTATTTGAAATCTAACATAACTAAGAATAAAGGCTTGGCATGCGAAAAAAATTTAATTAGACTTTATCTCAAACTATCAAACCTAACAGGAATGATAAGTGCTGCTGGAATTTTAATAACCGGTATTTTTCTTGTTTTAATAAATCCTGCTTATTCATTTTTTCAAATAACTTCAAATCATTGGCTAACAACCAAACAAATACTGATGCTAATTTTGCTTCTCATAATCTTTCTTTACATAATTCCTTCAGCAAAAAAATTAAAAACTGCATTAGGAGAAAATCTGAATAGCAATAATCCGATAAATGAAGAAGGATATAATTACCTTAAAAAAATTTTTAGATTAAACCATATTATAAATTTAATTGTGATAATAAATTTCTTACTTGCAATAACTCATAGATTTATGAATTAAATTATGAAGAAAATTTTAATCTTAGGTTCAACAGGCTCTATTGGTAAGAATGCTCTTGAAATTATAAGAAACTTCAAAAATGAATTTTTAGTTGCGGGTTTAACAGTTAATGATAACATCGATTTACTTGAAGAACAAATTAATGAATTTAATCCATCTTCTGTTGTTGTTAAAAACAAAGAAAAAGCAAGAGAACTCAAAAAACGCACTGGTAATAAATGCAGAATTATTGAAGGTGAAGAAGGTCTTCTACAAATAACAAAAGAGGAAGATTATGATATTCTTCTTTCGGCAATAGTTGGCATTGCAGGACTTAAACCAACAATTGAAGCAATTAAAAAGAACAAAAGAATCGCTCTTGCCAATAAAGAAACTCTTGTGGTTGCAGGAGAAATTATCATACAACTTTTGAATGAATATAATTCTGAAATAATTCCTGTAGATTCTGAACATAGTGCAATATTTCAATGTTTGAAGGGAGAAGAAAAGAAAGATATAAATAAAATTATTCTAACAGCTTCAGGTGGACCGTTTTTAAATAAAAGCAAGGAAGAATTTTGTAATGTTACAATCAAGGAAGCATTGAGTCATCCTAACTGGAAAATGGGGAATAAAATTACAATTGATTCAGCAACAATGATGAACAAAGGACTCGAAGTAATCGAAGCTTTCTGGTTATTTGGGCTTTCCAAAGATCAAATTGATGTTGCCATACATCCTCAGTCAATAATTCATTCAATGGTAGAATTTAAGGATGGTTCAATAAAAGCGCAGCTAAGTCTTCCCGATATGAAACTTCCTATCCTTTATGCCCTTTCTTATCCAAAAAGATTTAATTATTCTGATGTATTAACCGATATAAAAAAAATTGGTCAACTTACATTTTTTGAACCTGATTTTGATAAATTTGTATGCCTGAAGTTAGCATATGATGTAATTGAAGAAGGTGGAACGGCTCCCTGTATTCTGAATGCAGCAAATGAAGTAGCAGTTGAAAAATTTTTAACAGGAAAAATTAAATTTTCTCAGATTCCGGATTTAATAAAAGAAGCACTCGATGCAATAAATAATCACAGTCGAGCAACATTAGAAAATATTTTTGAAGTAGACATAAAAACAAGAGAGTTTTTAAATAAAAAATATAATTAAGAGAAAATCATAATGGATTATATAATTTACTTTATCATAACAATTGCAATACTTGTATTCATTCATGAATTTGGACATTTTGCTGCTGCAAAATTATCCAAAATGCGTGTTGATATTTTTGCTATAGGTTTTGGCAAGCGACTTTTAGGCTGGAATAAATTAAATGGATTTACTTTTGGTGATTTACCAGCTGATTGGGATGGACAGGGAAATACTGATTACAGAATCTGTCTATTTCCACTTGGTGGTTATGTTAAAATTGCCGGCATGATTGATGAAAGTCTTGATACTAAATTCATTCAAAGTGAACCGCAGCCATATGAATTCAGGTCAAAATCAACATTACAAAAGCTTTTTGTTATCAGTGCCGGCGTCATAATGAATTTAATCCTAACTCTTGCAATATTCTGGGGGATTAATTATTTCATTGGCAAACAGGTTTTTAAATCAACAACAATCAGTAAAATTGATAAGGGCAGCATTGCTGAGAAAGTTGGATTTCAATCTTATGACAAAATAATTTCAATAAATAATAAGTCAGTAAAAAACTGGGATGATGTAGTTGAAAATATTTTTACACCCGATAATCAAAATATCTATGTCAAAGTTCTGAGAAATAGTGATACTGTTACTTTCAATTTTTCAAGTAGGGCTGTAACAGAAAATTCACAAAATGGGTTCTTTATTTTTCCTTATCCTACTCAACCTTATATACAAGATGTAATGAAAAATTCTCCAGCAGAAGAAGCAGGAATAAAACCTGGCGATATTTTTATATCAATAGCAGGAATAAAAGTTCAGGACCGTGAGCAAGTTGTTCAAATCATTTCTTCAAACAAAGAAAAAAATTTAGAAATTGTAATCCTCAGAAATAATGATACATTAAAAACAGTTGTTAATCCTGGCATCGAAGGAAAAATTGGGATTGCCGTTAGTGACGCTTATACAGGAGAATTTGAGTATAAAACTTATGATGTACTTTCTGCATTCACACACAGCGTCGCAAATATTGGCAATTATACTGTTTTGACTTTTGGCATGCTTAAAAAAGTAATTACTGGAAAAATTCCATTTAATCAAGCATTTGGCGGACCGGTTAAAATTGCACAGTATGCAGCTAAATCAGCAGATTCAGGAACAATTTCATTTCTATATTTTCTTGCAATGCTCAGTTTAAGTCTTGCAATTATTAACATTCTTCCTTTCCCTGCACTTGATGGTGGACATTTTATTATAATATTTCTTGAAGGAATTTTCAGAAGAGAACTTCCACTAAAAGTTAAAATAGCAATTCAAAATGCGGGATTTATAATTTTACTTATACTGATGGCTTTCATCATTTATAACGATTTAATAAGTCTATGATTTATTTGTTCTTTTAATTCTACATTATTACTTCCACTCTTCTGAAAATTTAAGTCACATCCTTAATCCCAACATGCCAAAAGCATGACCCAGGCGGGATAATAAAAATTTTCAGAAGCAGGCAATAACCAATCTTTATGAACTTATGTTTAATCATTTTTTTATTTATTCATTAATAAAAAGGGAGGATAAATGAAAAGAATAATTCTTCTTTTGTTATTCATTTTTGTTATTAATCAATTTAGAATATACTCACAAGAAAAAGAATATAAATTAGATGATGTTGTTGTAACTGCTTACAGAACTCCTGTTGAATATTTTAATTTATCACGTATCGTTACAATCTTAACTCATGAGGATATAAAAAATCTTCCTGTTAATAATATTCAGGATTTACTTCAGTATATAAATGCGCTTGATTTAAAAGTGCGTGGTACAGAAGGAATTCAAGCAGATGCAGGAATAAGAGGAGGAACTTTTGAACAAACATTAATTATGATTGATGGAATCAAATTAATTGACCCTCAAACGGGTCATCACAATTTGAATTTACCAATTTCACTTGAAAATGTGGAGCGAATTGAAGTTTTAAAAGGACAAGGTTCCCGAACATTTGGGGCAAATGCTTTTGGAGGAGCAATTAATATTATTACTAAAAAATCAAAAGAAAAAACTTTTTCAATTTCAGCTCTCGGTGGTGAACATGGATTATACGACATCAATTTATTCTCTTCTTATCCGATAAGCATAACAGGAAACAATTTTACTTTTTCAAGAAAGAAATCAAATGGTTACAGAGAGAATACAAATTTTGATATTACATCATTTTCGATAGGACAGAACTTTACAATCAAAAAAAATCTGTTTAATCTTTTCTTTGGTTATGTTGATAAAAAATTTGGTGCATATAATTTTTATTCCGATAGATTTCCAAATCAATGGGAACAAACGACAACAAAAATTTTTAGCTCTTCTGCTGAAATTGGAAATGAAAAAATTAATGTTTCTCCCAAAATTTTCTGGCGCAGAAATGATGATGACTATATACTTGACAAAACACGTCCTGATTGGTACCACAATATTCATAAAACTTATTCGTATGGATTTGAAATCCAAGCATCAATTAAATCTTTACTGGGCACAACAAGTGTTGGCAGTGAATTAACAAAAGATGAAATTAAAAGTTCGAATCTTGGTTCTCATCAAAGAAGTAAAGGAGGATTTTTTCTCGAACATTTAATTGATTCTTACAAAAATTTTACAGCTTCAGCTGGAATATTCATTTATAATTATTCAACCATTGGTTGGAAAGTCTGGCACGGGGCAGATGTATCTTATAAAATTTCGAATATATCAAAAGTTTTTGCTTCTTTTGGCAAAGCATTTAGAATACCAACTTTTACAGAACTTTATTACACGAGTCCAGCTAACATGGGCAATCCGGATTTGAAACATGAAGAAACAACAAATTATGAAATTGGATTTTCATCTTTTCAGAAAATCTTTATGATTGATTTAAGCTTTTTTATCAAAGATGGAAAGAATATTATTGATTGGGGCAGAATTTCAAAAGATGAACCGTGGAAAGTAGAAAACATTGCTGAAGTAAAAACTTATGGAACAGAAATTAATTTACAAATTCTGCCTCAAAAAATTGATTACCGAA
Source organism: Melioribacter sp. (assembly GCA_029907415.1). Classification (GTDB taxonomy): domain Bacteria; phylum Bacteroidota; class Ignavibacteria; order Ignavibacteriales; family Melioribacteraceae; genus Rosettibacter; species Rosettibacter primus. Next base: position 348 of record JARYLX010000089.1, on the reverse strand, counting down.
TTCCAATAAAAAAAGCTGAGATTAGTTATACTTACTTAACCATGAATCGAACAACAGGTAAATACGAATCAAAATATTTATTGGATTATTTACAACATCAATTATTACTAAGTATCAATCATGAACTGCCATTTGGATTTGAGCAGAACTGGCATTTCAGATATGAAAAAAGAGTAAACTTTGATGCCTATTTAATTATCGATTCGCAAATCAGTACTCAATTAAGTAAGTTCCACATTTTTATTCGAGCAACAAATTTATTCAACAAAGAATATTCTGATTTTGCAGGTCTTCCGCTGCCTGGCAGATGGATAAGTGCTGGTATTAAATATCAACTTTTATAAAATA